>NZ_JBRRCR010000006.1:0-86479 GCF_056759115.1 Stenotrophomonas sp. STEN087
CCGCGACCGCCCCGCGGCCCCCACGCGCCGCCGCTCTTATTGTCGTCCGCGCCCCACGTCCCCCTGGAGCCCCCCGCCCCCCCCCTCCCCACTCTACAGAAGCGCTTCACCGCGCCGCCAGGCGCTCGGGGTCAGGCCCGTCTCGCGGCGCAGCGCACGGGTCAGTGCGCTCTGCTCGGAGTACCCCGCCGCCAGCGCGATATCGCTGATCGACACTGCAGTGGTCAGCAGCGCATGCTTGGCCCAGCGCAGCCGGCTGGCGCTGAGCCACGCCTGCGGACTGACCCCGAATTCGCCCTGGAACAAGGCATGCAGTCGGCTTTCGCTGACGCCCACATGGGCCGCCATGCGCGCCACCGGCCACGCCTGCCCGGGTTCGGCCTGCACGGCCGCACACAGGGCCTGCAGCCGCGCACCACTACCCGCAGGGGCAAACGCCCGCAGCAGGTCGGGCAGCAGCTCCGGCATGCAACCGCCGACCCGCACCTGGGCCAGGCGCTGGCGCAGTGAAAGCGGGAGGTGCAGCCAGCGCTGGCGACTGAGGTGTTCCTGGGTCAGGTCATCGAGCACGCCCGGTCCGCAATCGACGATCACGAAACCGTTCGGCCCATGTGCCACCTGGTCATGCGCCTCACCGGCGGCAACGAAGGCTCCCTGCAACAGGTCCAGGCGGCCGCCGCGCCCTTCCAGCTCGAACTGCAGCTCACCCTGCAGCGGCAGCACCCACTGTGCATAGTCGTGGCGGTCCAGGCCCGTTGACTGGCCGTAGTGCCGCAGGTGGAAGATGGCGCCCATCGCGGCAGTGTGCGTGTGCGCAGTCCGGCCTGCAATGCAGTCATCAAGGCGGGCAGGACCGCATGCTATGTTCGGACGATGTTCACCCCGCAAGGATTGCATGATGAATATCCGACCTTTCCTGCTCGCCTTGGCCCTCGCCGGCCCCGTCGTGACGCCGCTGCACGCGCAGGAAGCGCGTACGCCGCCGGCGCCGGACTGCCTCGACGCGCGCGATGTGCAGCAGGTGGAGCAGGACACGCCCGGTGCCATTGCCGTCGCCGATGGCCAGGGCCGCGCATTCCGCCTTGATTTCGCCGCCGCCTGCCCCGGCGTCAACGAAGCCGACGCGCTCAGGCTGGAAGCCCCGCAGGGCTGGGCCTGCGGCCAGCCGGGCGAACGGGTGGTGGTTGACGGTCGGAGCTGCGCGGTCAGCGCGGTCACGCCGATCGACGGCCGCAGTTTCGCCACCATCGCCCGCGAAAGCAGCCGCCAGTACGCGGCCACCCTGCCCGGCGTGACCGTGAGCGCGAAGGGGCGCGGGGGCCGCAGCGGCGACACCCCGCATACCTTCCAGACCTCGTCTGCGGTGTGCTTCGCCACCCGCAACGTGCGCGGCTGGAGCGAAAGCCCGGAAGGCGTGGTGGTGGAAACCAACCCACGCCGCAATGGTGGCCATCGCTATTACCACGTGGAGCTGGCCAGCAGCTGTTCGATTCTTGCCGGCGCCACCGACGTGGACTTCCAGTCCGGCCTGCAGAACGGCCTGATCTGCGGCAACCCCCGCGACCGTATCGTGCTGATGCCCTCGGGCATCGAGAATGACGGCCGCACCTACACTCCCAGCATGGCCCGCCCAGGCTGCGACATCCTCGCGGTCTATCCCAAGGACGACAGCCGCGCGCCCTAGCCGTCGGTGCCGAGGAAGGTGAACGGCTTGCTCGGCACGAACTGCGACAGCGCATCACCGGAGAAGGTGTTGCGCTGGTCCCGGCCCAGGTCGAGCTTGAGTACCTGCCCGCCGAAATCAACCTTGTTGAGATCGACCCAGAACGTATTGGGCGTCAATGCCGATTCAAAGAAGTACAGCCGGCGCTTGTGGTCGGCCACCGTGCGCCAGCGCGTGGACGAGATGTTCGGCTCGCCCGGCGTGGTGATGCCAAACGGCACCGATACGTTGCGGATGACGCTGAACACACTGGCCAGCGCCTCCACCGGATCCTCGGCCTTGGGAATGGCATTGATGTAGAACGAGGCGCGTGCGAAACGATCGGCCGAGCGGTTGGTACCCGGCAGCATCACCGTGCCGCCGATGCTCTTCCAGTAAGCATTGAGCGCAAGCTGCTGATCGAAGATCGGCGAGTTCGTCATCACCTGGTAGCGGCGGTCGTGATGGATGACCTGGCGCCCGCCGATGTATTCGATGATGGCGCTGTCGCCGGTGGCATCAGACAGCGAAAGATGCAGGGTCGCCTGACGGTCCTCACCGGGCACCTTGTCGGTGACGATGGCAAACGGCTCGCGCTCCAGTGCAGCCACGGCCTCGGCCACGCTGCCGAAATTGTCCAGCACGTACTGCGCCCACAGCGAGATGGCCAGCCCCGGCTTGTTGCCGCGCTGCTGCGGATACTCCGATTCGACCAGCCACAACAGGTTGGCCACCAGGCCCTTCTCGTTCATGCCGTCGGTGGTGGACACGTCGTAGCCGGTGGCCACCACGCTGCCGTAGCGCGCGGTCCACTTCGCCGACTTCGGTCCGGCCTGGCCGGTACGTTCGATGCCGCGCGGCAGGACATACAGGTTGGTGGCAACGTCCACCTTCCAGTCCATCGACCGGGCGGTGATCACATCGCCGTTGTCACCCAGATAGACCGCGCGCGTGCACGCCCATGCAGGAACCATCGCTGCCGCCAGCGCCATCGCCAGCGCCGCCCTGCCCTGCCACTTCATCCGCTTCATGCCGTGCTCCCTTCCCCAGGAAGCCCGATGGGAACCCGGCAACGGTGACAGCGGGGTGAAGCCCCGCGTCCGGCGTCAACCAGCGCTGAGCATCGGGCGCACGAGGGCGCTCAGAAGATCCACCGCCGTGGGAGCAGCATCATCGCCCTCCACCGTGCGCGAGAAACCGGACCAGTCACTGCTGCCCAGCTGGCGCAGCTTCAGCGCATCGACCGGCAATGCGCGCATCGACCAGTACGGAAACTGGCGCTGGCCCAACCGACCGCGCGCCAGTTCGACGATGTCCACGTGGCTGCCCGCCTGCAGGATGCGCTCGTACACCGAATCGATGCCATCGGGCGGCCCTTCGATGTACTGCAGGAAACGCTGCCCATCGTGCAACAACACGCCCGTCACCCCGGCCATCCGGTTGAACCGGGTGGCATCGTTCACCAACGTCTGCAGGCGTTCGGCGGAAAGGTCCGGCCGGGCCTGGCTGACGTAGGCAATGGCGCGTAGTGGCATGAATCTTCCTTGGCAACGTGAGCGGCCACGGTAGCAGCTACGGACGAGCCCGTCTCAGTTCGCCCCCGCGCTCCCTGAAGAATTCAGTTAACGGCTGATGCGCGTGTCGGCGCGGCGCGGCAGCACCGCCTCGAACACCACCTGCCCCTGCTCGTTGCGCGCACTCAGCCGTCCACCGTGCGCGGCCACGAACTGATCGACGATGTACAGGCCAAGGCCCAGCCCCTTGCTCTGGTGGAAGCTGGCCTTGAACGGCTCGAACAGGCGCGGCAGCAGAGCTTCCTCGATGTGCCCGACATTGCGCACGCGCAGGGTCACCACACGCGAATCGCTGCCATCGACGGCAACCCGCACCACATCGTTGCCCCCATGGGTGATCGCATTGCCGACCAGGTTGGCCACCACCTGCCCCAGGCGATCTATGTCGCCGTGCAGGGTGGCATCACCAGTGGCTTCGAAGGCGATGCGATCGCTGCCGTGCGCGCTGCCGGCTTCGGCGATCACCGCACGCGCCAGTTCCTCCATGTCGCAGGCATTGGTCTCCAGGCGCAGTCCGCCGCTGCGGATGCGCGAGAAATCCAGCAGCTGCTCGACCATGCGCGCCATGCGCACGGTGCTGGCCTCCAGGTGCTGCAGGGTCTGCTGCGCACTGGTGTTGCCCGGCGGCAGTTCCAGCGACAGCTTGTCGGCGCACAGCAGGATGGCCGACAGCGGCGTGCGCAGATCGTGGGTCAGCACCGCGGCCATCGTCTCGTTCAACTTCAACGCGCGCTCCAGCGCCTCGTTGCGCGCCTTCAGCAGCTGGCGCTGCTGGTAAAGCTCGATGAAAACATTGACCTTGCTCAGGATCACCTGCGGCGCCACCGGCTTGTGCAGGAAATCGACCGCACCGCTTTCGTAGCCCTTGAACGCACGCACCGGATCATCCGGCGAGGCGGTCAGGAAGATGATCGGCACATCGCGGCTGCGCTGCGAGCCGCGCATCAGCTCGGCCAGGGTGAAGCCATCGATCTCCGGCATGTGCACGTCCAGCAGCGCCAGCGCCACTTCATGCTCCAGCAGCAGCTCCAGCGCCTGTGCGCCCGAGCCGGCCAGCAGCAGGTTGACGCCCTCGCGGCGCAGCAGCGCCTGCATGGCTACCAGGTTCTGCGGCACGTCATCGACGATCAGCAGGTTGACCGGGGTCTGCGACTGCGCAGGGTCCGGTGGCAGCAGGTTCATGCGAACAACTCCTTCAAGCGGCGGCACATCAATTCAAGAGGCAGCACGGCATCAGCGCCGGCGTGCTGCAGGGCGGAGGCCGGCATCATCGATGCCTCGGCCTCCTCGGGGCATTGCAACCAGGCACGGCCACCGGCGGATCGCACCGCGGCCACCCCTTCACTGCCATCGCTGCTGGCACCAGTCAGCAGCACCGCCAGCAGCTGCGGCCCGAACACGGCCGCGGCGGATTCAAACAACGGGTCGATGGCCGGGCGCGAGAACAGCACCGGCTCATCCATCGACAGCGCGATGGTCTGCGCGTCCTCCACCAGCAGGTGGTAATCGGGTGCCGCGAAGGTCACCGTCCCTGCCTGCAGCGGCTGCTTGTCCTCTGCCTCGCGCACCTGCAGCGCGCAGTACGGCGCCAGCACCTCGGCGATGCGACTGCTGCGGTCACGCGGCAGATGCAGCACCACCAGCACCGGTATCGGCAGACCGGCCGGCAGCGCACCCAGCAGTGCCTGCAGCGCGGCCACGCCACCGGCAGAGGCGCCGACGACCAGCAGATGCGGACGCGGGGCGACCATCAAACGACCTTCCGGTACAGCCGATGCTCGCGCGAGCAGGCTTCGAACGCATCGTGGTGGCGGCCGAACTGCAGCGATTCCTTGCTGCCCAGGCCAAGGAATCCACGGTGCACCAGCGCCTCGCGGAACAGACCCACGGCACGGTCCTGCAGGTCGCGGTTGAAGTAGATCAGCACGTTGCGGCAGGACACCAGGTGCACTTCGGAGAACACCGTGTCGGTGGCCAGGCTGTGGTCGGCAAACACCACGTTGCGGCGCAGCTGGCGATCGAACACCGCACCGTCGTAGGCGGTGGCGTAGTAATCGGACAGCGAACCGGTACCGCCGGCGGCCAGATAGTTGCGGCTAAACTGGGCCAGGCGGTCGATGCTGTAGGCACCGGCTTCCGCGGTGGCCAGCGCTGCCGGATTGATGTCGGTGGCGTAGACGATGCTGCGCTCCAGCAGCCCTTCTTCGTGCAGCAGGATGGCAAGCGACCACACCTCTTCACCGGTACTGCAGCCGGCCACCCACAGCTTCACCGACGGGTAGGTGCGTAGCACCGGTACTACCTGCTCGCGCAGCTGCTTGAAATAGGCCGGGTCACGGAACATTTCCGAGACCTGCACGGTGAAGAACTGCATCGCCTGGGCGAATAGATCCGGCTCGTGCAGCAGCCGGTGCTGCAGGTCGACCAGGCGCTCGCAGTCATAGCGCTGCATGGCCTGGCGGATGCGCCGCCGCAGCGAAGAGACCGCGTAGCTGCGGAAGTCGTAGTGGTAGCGCTGGTACAGCGCCTCCAGCAGCACCTTCAACTCCAGGTCGAACAGCGCCTGCTCATTCATTGGCGCGAGCACCAGACCCGGCACAGCGAGACCAGCTTGTCGACGTCGATGGGCTTGGCAATGTAGTCGTTGGCACCGGCCTGCAGGCAGCGCTCGCGGTCATCGGGCATGGCCTTGGCGGTCAGCGCGATGATCGGCAGGTCCTGCAGGTGGCGCTGCGCACGGATCTCGCGCATGGCGGTCAGGCCATCCTTCTCCGGCATCATGATGTCCATCAACACTAGGTCGACCTCGCGCTGGGCCAGGCGATCCACTGCTTCCTGACCATTGCGCGCGATCTCCAGGGTCACGCCCAGCGGCTCGAGCACGCTGGACAGGGCGAAGATGTTGCGCACGTCGTCCTCGGCCAGCAGGACGGTGCGGCCATCGAGCACAGTGTCGCGGCGGCGGGCCTCACGCAGCAGGCGCTGCTGGTCGCTGGGCAGGCTGGCCTCGACGCTGTGCAGGAACAGGGTCACCTCGTCCAGCAGGCGCTCGGGCGAGCGTGCGCCCTTGATGATGATGCTCTTGGAATAACGGCGCAGGCGCTGTTCTTCCTCGCGGCTGAGCGCGCGGCCGGTGTAGACGATCACCGGCGGGAAGCCGACATCATCGTTGCCGGCCATGTGCTCCAGCAGATCGTAGCCACTGCCGTCGGGCAGCGACAGGTCCATCACCATGCAGTCGAAGGTCACCGTGCTCAGCTGCTCCACTGCAGCGGCCAAGGTACCCACCGCCACGATCTGCAGCTGGTCACGGCCCAGCAGCAGCTCCAGGTTGCGGCGCAGGTCGCTGTCGTCCTCGACGATCAGCAGGCGGCGCACATCGCGCTGGCTGGTCTGTTCCAGCTGCTCGATCGCGGCGGCCAGTCGTTCGCGGGTCGCGGGCTTCACTGCGTAACCAATCGCGCCCAGCTCGCGCGCCACCTGGCTGCGATCCATGGCCGAGACCACGTGCACGGGAATGTGGCGGGTTTCCGGATTGCGCTTGAGACGTTCGAGCACGCTCAGGCCGGACACGTCCGGCAGGCCGATATCGAGCAGGATCCCGTTCGGCCGCAGCTCGCTGGCCAGGGTCAGCGCCTCTTCGGCAGTGGTCGCCACCACGCAGTCGAAATCAAGTTCGTGTGCCAGCGACACCAGTGCCTCGGCGAAGCTGGCATCGTCTTCAACGGCCAGGATCAGACGCCCGGCACGCTGGCGACGGCCACGATCATCGGCAACGCTGGCGGCGGCCGCCGCCGGTGCAGCAGCCATGGCCAGCGGCGCGGCAGCGGCGACGTTCTGCACCGAAGGCATCGGCGCCGGCGCCACCGCGGCCGGCTCGGCCGGCATGTCGCTGGCCGGTGCGCCCTGCAGCGGCAGTTCCAGGATGAAGCAGCTGCCGCGACCCGGCTCACTGTCCACCTGGATGTCGCCGCCCATGCGCACGGCCAGGTCGCGCGAGATCGACAGGCCCAAGCCGGTGCCACCGTAGCGGCGGCGGGTGCTCCCATCGGCCTGGCGGAACGCCTCGAAGATCACCTGCAGCTGGTCACGGGCGATGCCAATGCCCGAATCGCAGACTTCGAAGCGGATACGGCCATTGCCACCCGCTCGAACGTGCAGGCTGACCTTGCCGTGCTCGGTGAACTTCACCGCATTGGCCAGCAGGTTCTTCAGGATCTGCTGCATGCGTTGGTTGTCGGCCACCAGCTGGGTCGGCGCCAGCGCATCGGCCTCGATCTGCAGGGCCAGGCCCTTCTGCCGGGCCATCGGCTCGAACGTCTCGCGCAGGCGCTGCAGCACGCTGTCGACCACCACCACTTCGTCGGCCAGCTCCACATGGCCGGCTTCGATGCGCGACAGATCGAGGATGTCGTTGATCAGCGCCAGCAGGTCGTTGTTGGACGACAGGATCGCGCGGGCGTACTTGACCTGTTCCTCGGTCAGCGTGCCGTCCTTGTTGTCAGCCAGCAGCTTGGCCAGGATCAGCGAGCTGTTCAGCGGCGTGCGCAGCTCGTGCGACATGTTGGCCAGGAATTCGGACTTGTAGCGCGAGGTCGCCGCCAGCTCGTTGCTGTTGCGTACCAGCTGGCCCTGCGCCACCAGCAGCGCCTGCTTCTGCGCTTCCAGCTCGTGGGTGCGCTCTTCCAGCTGCACGTTGCTCTGTTCCAGCTCGGCCTGCTGCTGCTCCAGGTGGCCCTGCGACTGCATCAGGCTGCGGCTCTGCTCTTCCAGCTCTTCATTGGCCACGCGCAGTTCTTCCTGCTGGGCCTGCAGCTCTTCACCCTGCCGCTGCGATTCTTCCAGCAGCACGACCAGCTGCGCGCGTAGCAGCGAGGCACGCAATGCCATGCCGAGCGTGTCGCCGCAGCGCTCCAGCAGTTCCGCATCCAGCGTGCGCTGGCCGCCGGCCTGCGCGCGGCCCAGCTCGACCACGCCCACCACCACGCCATCGCTGCTGATCGGCGCCAGGATGCGCTCGCGCACCGTCACCTGGCCCAGGCTGGACTGCAGCTGCAAGGCGTGCTGGTCGTCGCCCTGCACGTGGCGGATCTCCTGGTCGCGCGCGGTCTGGCCCAGCAGGCCCTCCTGCAGCGTCACCGACGAAGGCAGCCCACTTGGCAGCGAGACGCCCCCGGTCAACTGCAGCCGACCACCTTCGAGGCGATACATCACGCCCACATCGGCCTGCAGCTGGCCCGCCAGGCTGGTCATCGCCGCATCGGCAATCTGCTCCGGCCCCAAGTCACCGCGCAGGCTCATGGACACCGCGTTTTCTGCCTCCTGAAGCCACAGCGCACGCATCGCCTCGCGCCGCGCAGTGATGGCGCGCGAGACGATCAGCGCGATCATCAGGAAGCCGATGCCACCGATGGAGCGGTTGACCAGAGAGAACGAGGAATTGGTGCTGGCCGGGGCGACGTTGTAGCCGATGGCCAGCAGGCCGCAGGCGATCACCGCAACCACGAACGGCGCCCGCGCACTGCGCTGGAACACGGTGACGCCGACGGCCATGAAATAAGTCAGCCAGGCCGCATAGCCCAGCGGGACCACCAGTTCCATGGCGATGGTCACTGCCAGCAACACGGCGGCAGCCATCCAGATCCAGCGGTCACGCGTTGTTGCACCAGGACGCATGCAGGCAGGTTCCAAAACACGAAAGGCCGATGATGTTACTCCCTGTCGCATTCAGCCGCATACGACCAATGGCACACGCGCGGCGTGCACAATTCCTTCACGCTCGCCTGCCTACGGTCGCAGCCCTTACAGGGGTATTACTGACTTTACGTGGACGCTCTTGCTTCTACGCCCTCCGTGCTGACGGACACGTCCCGACAACTGCGATTGCTGATCGACAGCGTTCGCGACCATGCCCTGTACCTGCTCGATCCGCAGGGCATCGTCTGCAGCTGGAACCCGGGCGCCGAGCGGATCAAGGGCTACCGTGCCGACGAAGTCATCGGCACCCACTTCAGCCGCTTCTACCTGGCCGATGAACGCGAGGCCGGCGAGCCGCAGCGCCTGCTGCACCTGGCCGCACAGAACGGCCATGTGGCCAGCGAAGGCTGGCGGGTGCGCCGCGACGGCTCATCATTCAGGGCCAGCATCGTCATCGAGGCGGTACGCGAGGACCGCGAGCTGCTGGGTTTCGTCAAGATCACCCGCGACATCACCGAGCACTGGCAGGCCCAGCGCCTCCTGCGCGACGCCCAGCGCGCCCTTCGCCAGACCCAGCAGTTCGAGGCCGTGGGCCGGCTCAGCCGCGGTCTGTCGCACGAGTTCAACAACCTGCTGACCACGGTCGGCAACGCGTTGGACCTGCTGTCGATGCGCCTGGGCAGCGACGCCCGCGCCGCCGAACTGCTGGCCACCGCGCAAGCTGCCACCGACCGCGGCGCCCTGCTGACCCGGCAGCTGCTGGCCTTCAGCACGGGCCAGACCCTGATCCGTGAACCGCTGGACATCAACCAGCAGATCCGCGAGTGGCTGCCCGGCCTGCGCAGCGCCTGCCCGCCCGGGGTCACCGTGGAAGCTGCGCTCACGCCGGGGCTGCCCCTGCTCAGCACCGACCCGCTGCAGCTGCAGACCGCGCTTGCCAACCTGGTCGCCAACGCTGCCGACGCCACGCTGGACGGCGGTCGCGTGCTGGTGGCCACCGCGCTCGAGCACCGGCTGGATCCGGATGCGGACACCGCGCTGCAGCGCCGATATGTGACACTAAGCGTCTGCGACGAGGGCCACGGCATGGCCCCGGACATCGCTGAACGGGCCACCGAGCCCTTCTTTACGACCAAGGACATCGGCAAAGGCAGCGGCCTGGGCCTCAGCCAGGTGTTCGGATTCACTACCCAGAGCGGCGGCTTCGTTGATGTGTCCACCACACCCGGTGTCGGCACCACGGTCAGCCTGCTGCTACCCGCAATGGAGGACCCTGCCGATGACTGATGACCCGCTCCGCGTATTGATGGTGGAGGACCAGTCCGATCTGCGCGAGATGATCGGCCTGGCGCTGCGCGATTTCGGCATCGATGTGGCAACCACGTCCGACGGCCACGAAGCCGTTGCCCTGATGCAGGGTGGCGAGCGCTTCGACGTGGTGTTCAGCGACGTCAGCATGCCCAACGGCATGTCCGGCATCGAGCTCAGCGAGCACGTGGCCCGCGACCAGCCGCATGCACGGATGATCCTGTCGTCCGGCTATGCACGTTCGCAGCTGCCGCCGCTTCCCGACCAGGTGGAGTTCCTGCCCAAGCCTTATCGGCTGCGCCAGCTGGTGGAGCTGTTGAAGCAGGATTGAGGGATCACCGCCCGGTGTTGGGTGCGTACCACTGGCGGTGGGTACGGACCGTTGGTGGTGGGTGCGGACCGTTGGTGGTGGGCGCGGACCGTTGGCGGTGGGTGCGGACCGTTGGTCCGCACTGCGGAAACCCTCATCCACGCCCGACGTGGATCGACGCTCGCCTGGTAGCGCCGGGCCATGCCCGGCGGCGAGACGCGGCTACCAACGCAGGAACAGCGTCACCACGAATATGGCCAAGGCCACGCCGATGACGATCCACAGCCCTCTGCTCTGGCGCCAGGAGGGCTTACGGGTGCCGGGGTTGTTCATCGCTTGCTCCATCGTGATAACAGGGATGGAACGAGCTTCGCGTTCTAGATGTGCAGTGCGCGTGCATGCTCACGACGTGCGACCCAGTGCATTCAGGAATCCGCGTCGCGGTCCACCCGCAGACGACTGACCCGCCAGCCCCCATGCGAATTGAATCGCCCAGTGTCACCGGTCAGGCCGTAGCGCAGCGCCAACCAGCCGGCGCGGACCGAGCCCACATGCCATTCCCGCACTTTCCTGTACGCATACCGAAAACGACAAGCTTGCATGGGCACACCCCAAGTGTGACGTTCATCACGATTTTCGGACGATAGCGCGAATTCATTTCGGCGGGAAGACACCGCTCGATCCACCCGAAATCAGCGTTTGCGACGGCGCCAGGCCCGGTCTGCGACATGAACGAGCCCAAGCAGGCAGGCGGCCACCAGCGCTACCTCACCAATTGCGAGCAACAGGTCCACAGTGATACTCCGGCCGACAGGGTTGCGGCCAGGCTGATGCCGTGAAAATGACGGCCAACCTGCGCTGCAGGATCACCGTAAGGGCAAACGGGCTCGCCGTTCTGCAGGGTGATACGCATTTCCGGCAATCGGGTGCGGATGAATGCGGGGAATAAGGGCGGCACTGCGAATGAGGCCGCCAGGAGCATGGTGACCCCGGCCCGATTCGAACGGGCGACCTTACCCTTAGGAGGGGGGCGACCACCCCTTATGTACCAACGCGCTCGGAATGCACTGTGCCAAGGCTGTGCCTAATTGGGCCCCGCTGCCGCAGATCTAGCCGGAATCTGCGCGGTTACGGCGCCCACCCGGTCGACCCCAGCGCCTCGGCCGCCCCCTGGTGGATCGGCGGCTTTGACAACATGTACAGTTCATGAAACCTTCATGATCCACCCAGCCGCCCGGCTGCCAGGAGTTGGCGGAGACAGACTGTGGAGAGCAGTAAATGAAGATTGCGAAGATCTTAGCGGCAATGGGACTACTCGCCGCTGGCGCCTTTGGAACGGAAGCCCAAGCCACCACCCTTCGGTGCGACGGCTGTTCCGGGCCTGAAATGCAGGAGTGGGCCATCATGGAGGTGGCTCAAAACGGGTACACCTACGACGAGGTGTACGTCATCAACCAGACCGAAAACTTCATGAAGAAGTTCATCGTGACCGTGGATGCTGGCGGGGGGGATATCCCGGATCAGATACCTGACGGCACGAGCTACGGGACGGCTACCGAGGTCCCAGTACCGGCGAGTGAGCTGCAGTACTTTTCTGTAGCGCTTGTGGTCAATGGGCAAATCATCGCAATGGCTAGTGGGCTGCCAGGCTCGATGTACGACGTAGTGAACAACCCATCGGCCGACTTCGCACTTTCGGAATACGCGCGTACCACTCCACAAGCCCAAGGTCAGACGCTGTTGGATTTTCTGTCGGCGTTGAAGTTCAGCCTTCTCGATTTTTCGAAAATCGACATATCAATCAGGCTAGTGGCGAGCGATAACTCTTACGCGACACTAGTGTTTGATCCCGTAGCGAAGAAGTGGGAACGCCTGAAGAACGAGACTCGCGACTCAAGCGGCAACGTCATTCCGTCCACGAAAACTGAAGTGAGCGGTGGGTCTAACAGCTTCAGGGAATACACGTTCAACAACCCAAATGACTTTACTAGCTTCGTTCAGCACGTAGGGAACTTGGGCGTTGTCTTCGTAGGCTCAGTTGGAAACGTGAGCGGTCAGACAGGTGTGGTCTGTACTTCGATCATCAAGAGCACCGAAGGCCAGGAGTCTCGGGAAGAAACGCAGTGCTCAACGACCAATTGAGCTGAAAGCCTAAGCAAAAATGCCTCCGCAGCTGCGGGGGCATTTTTTTAGCTGCAAGAGAGCACAGGCTTAGAAGTCTACCTGACTGTCGTTGCAAATCAGCCACTTGGATCGAATTGATTTCTGGAAGCGGACTACCCTGGCCCTTGCGGCACAACGGTTCCACACGGAATTTTCTGGAGCCAAGGCAGCCATTGCGAGACATCTCACACCAAGCGGGATAGGCGCCCGCTGCCCGCCCCTGCGGCGAGGCAACCGTCGTATGCAGGCAGTTGTCACGAACTGAGGCCGTCTGGCGTCTCCACCTATAAGTGGGCCAATTCCGGTCCACACTTACAGGACAGGACAATGCAGATGAACCGAGCGAACTGGTTTGTGGTCTCTCCCGAGGGTGCCAAAGCGGTTGGACAGCTCCATCACTTTGTGACCACCGGCACATCGTTGCCCTCAAAATTGATCCACCTGGTGTTCTTGCGCGTTTCTCAACTGAATGGATGCGCGCACTGCATAGACATCCACACACGCGATCTACTCAAGGAAGGAATGCCCTTCGACACAATCACCCTTCTGCCTGTTTGGCACGAAGCCGCGTACCTCTTCTCGGACCAAGAGCGCGCCGCGTTGGCATGGGCTGAGGAAGTGACGCTTGTCAGCGAGACCCACCCATCTGACGAGGCGTACCAGGCCGTGGCCGCAGCCTTCAGCGAGAAGGACCTTGTCGATCTCACGCTCACCATCGCGGCAATGAACGCGATCAATCGGCTAGGCGTGAGCTTTAGGCTCAAGCCCCGGGCCAAGCCCGCTACCGAGTAACCACACCGGCGAGCGCTGGGCATTGGCCCAGCGCCGCGTCAGCGCCGCTTCGATCCGACTTTTGCCTCCCTCAACCGAGCCTTAGCGGGATCCGTCAGTCGGGGCTTTGCCTCCGCTGGCGGCCGGATCGGCTCCAGTGCCGCCATCACCCGGGCGGACGCAGCCGCAGCCGCCCCTCCAAGCGCTGGGCCTGCTGCTGTTGCTGCGGGTCGGAGGCAAACCCGGCAACGGGGCCCTCGGACCGATGGGCGTGCTATCAGTGAGCAGGGCAACGGCCTCGCGCAGCGGCAAATCGGGATAGAGCCTGGAAACGCTTGCCCTGCCCGATGCTGACCACCTTCACGCTCTTGGTCTGCCACATCTTTAAGGCGTTCAGAGCCATGCGCTGGCCACCAGCGCAATCAGGCGTCAGGCTGGCCACCTCAAGGCCGTTCCACCACAGGCCCCAGCGGTCACCCATCTGCACCCAGCCCGATGGGATAGGTGCAGTGCGGAAGCCCTGGTAGCCAATTGAAGGAAGCATAGTCGCAGGATACTGCTGGCCGTCGCAAAGCCTGAGAACACCCGTGTGCAGCAATTTGATGAATTATTCACACACATGTGAGATGGTCACAGCTCTTGGCTCTTCTCTGGCGCGAAATTCTTCGCCCCCGTGTCCAGCCCCTAGCCGGCCAGACACATGCCCTCCCCTAGCTCATTCCGGATTATTAGAATTCGTCCGTTGCTTTGCCCGTATGGTTCATATGAGGGTGTCCAAGCCATCCAATGCAGGTGCGAGACCTGCAGCAAGGAGTGCCGGTTAGAACCAGGCCTCGGCCTCTTAGACGTACCGGGCGGTCTTGAGCTGGCCTGTCCCTTCTGCCAAGCCCATGACCGTATTACCACCGGAACGCTTCGTATGCACTGGTCTGAGCAGCTTAGGCGCGACCGGCTGCTTCGTTCATCCGGCATCGATCCAGACGACTTGTATCCAAGCAGGTAGCGCCTTCCGCCGAGCTCTACTTCGCAGACAGAACCGATGCGGAACGTAACGACGCAGCTTAGACCTGCGGCTTTGCCACGATCTCTTCCGCACCCAGGTCGCAATCGACCCCCGTCACGTACGAGGCCGCCACTTGGGGCGGCACAAAGAAGTTCCAGACGGCGCCGGAACCATCGTTGAGGCGGAAGATCAACTGCACCTTCCCCGGGGTCTCTGCATCCTCAACCTTCCGGTACAGCTGTGCACGTGCAAGCATGGTGTATCTCCTGTAGGAAAAGCGGGGCAAGAGCCAGCCCCGCATGGCTTACTGCTCGATGGACACAATCGACAGGCTCTGCGTGATCGTTTGACTGTCGAAGCTGCCCGACTGGTGGGTTACGGTCTGTTCGGTGAAGCCCACAATCTCGGCGCGGTAGCTACGCCGTGTCGTGCCGTTGGTGTTGTCGTTCAAGGTCAGCGATGCATTCCAAATCGAGTCGGCCGAGTCAGGGCCATCGGGCTGATTGAGAATGTTCACGCTGCCGGTGATCGGGATCTGCTGCCACAGCGTCTCGGCCTGGCCATCCAGCTGTCGATACAGATTGATGGTCCCGCCATTGGTGCCGGCACCTGCCACAAAGCCCTGCGCGGTCTGCGCATTCTTGATGCGACGATGCCGCCGGTTGAAACCGACCACCACTTGCTTGTTCCGGCCATTGGTATCGAACGGGCCCACCAGCACGCTGTTGCCCATGGTGACGATGCTGGTGCTTTGCGCCGCGTTGCGCAGGATACCGGCGGCGATAGAGCCACCCCAGTAGGCATTACCGTCGCGATCCATCCACATGGTCGCGTTGGTCTTGCTGGCATTGGCAGCACCCACGTTCGGCCCGAAGTAGTCGACCAGACCGTCAGCGCCGAAGTTGTTGCCGATGATGCGTTGCGAATTGCCTGCCCACGTGCGGATGTAGCCATTGGTCATTTCGACTCCGTCTGCACCACCTGGCGAAAGGATGTTCATCGCATTCGCCATGATGTTGAACGCAGACGTTTCACCAGTGACGCCCAACTGCAGACCAGCCGCGATGCCGTTGGCCTGAATCGCCAAGCTCCACTGCGCGGACGCTTCGGCACCGCCCGTGGAGTACATAGGTGGCTGCGTAGCACCGGCAGCGACTTCCGAGAACATCGGATACCACATCCAGTAGTAGGGGTCCGACTCCCCAGTACCTTCCAGCATGAAAACGACCATCGCGCTGACAGCACCCGCAGGCGGCTTCCCGATCATCTGGAGCCCGGCGTGGCTGCTGTGTGGAAGGAGCTGGAGCGATGTGCCCTGCCCGGGGTGCTGACCAGCTCCGACCGGTTCGTGATGGAGGTCGCCGCCTCCCTGCTCGCTGAGTTCCGGGCCATCAGGACCGAGTTCAAGGCGGCCAAGTATTCCCACCTGATCGGGTGCCTGGCCCGGCTGGGCCTCACCCCTGCGGACCGCCAGAAGCTGGGGACCGAAGCGCCGAAGGAGGGCAACCCATTCGACGAGTTCTGACCCATGACGCCGAGCGAATCCGCCAAGGCCTACGCCAAAAGCGTTGTGGCCGGGAAGACGCCGGCCAACGAGTACATCCGCCTGGCGTGCCAGCGGTTCATCGATGCAGCAGTATCTCGGGCCAGTGCAGCTCAGGCGTCCCGCGCCAAGCCTGCAATGTGCTTCTCGATGGCAGCCATGGCGAGTTGCATGGCGTCACCCTTGTTGCGGATCGCGCCGGCGCGCGGCGCGTCCACGGCAGCGCCATCAACCGTGGCAGCGAACTCAAACACGTCCTCCACCTGGCTGGTGATCGTGACGTGGAACCGACGCCCGTCGATCACGCCCTGCAGTGTCCGGCGATAGCCCTCTGTCTTCATTTCGGTTCCCCAACCGTCAGCGATGGCAAATCTACTTCACGGCGAACCCCGGTGAAAAGGGCCAGATCTGGCGGCTCAGTACCAGTCGGCACCCATGAGGTCGGAGAGCAGCGCCTCTGTCTTGACTGCAGCGTCCTCTCTGGACTCCACGCGCACCTCCAGGCCGATCCGGCTGGGGCCGTACACCACATGGAAGCCCGTCAACGTCCCCTGTCCGACTCGGCCGATGCCGTCGAGCGCAACCCGGACCGTCACGTCGCGGCCCCGAATTTTCAGGTTCCAGTCTTCTTGCCTGTGCATCCCATCACCTTCGCACCTGCTCCGTTCCGGTGCGCTTACCCGCAAAGCATACACAGCGCGCGCACCGCGAAGGATTCGACCAATGGCTGACCACCTCGCAACCGTCGTCGTACGGTTCGTCATCGTGCTGGGCGCTCTCCTGTTCGGGATCACCGCACTGTGGCTGGGGCGTCAGGCTGGAAGGGCATGCGACAGGTGCTGGCGGAGGGTGGCGGCGTGATGGCGCGCGTCCAGCTGCGTGCATTCGCGCGCTCAATCCTCGACCGCAAGCTGCGCAAGGGCTGGCGCCCCGAACAGATTCAGCGCATCGAGTACGAGGCATTCACCGGGCCGGCCCACGCGAGCTACCTGATTTCCGCCGGCAAGATTTCGGTGTGCCAGGAGGATCAGTACCTGATACGCCACGCCGATGCATGGGCTGTGACCTTCCGCATGGCCGACCTGCTTCGCGAGGAAGCCACCCCGCCGCCGGCACTGCCGTCCCAACTGGATCTGTTCGCATGACCGCTGCAAGCTTCCCCACCACCCCGGCAGCCACCGCTGACGCATGCCAGGCATCCTCGCCCGTCGCCGCGGTCGTCGCCACCATGCACCGCCTGGGCGCCGCCGGCGCGCCGATCTCGGCCGACCAGGTCCGCGAGTGGAGCGACACCCTGCTGCAGGAGCTGTATACCCAGCCGCCCGTCCGATGGGAGTACCGGCACCAAGGCGACTCGCGCCCCGGCTGCTGGATGACCGCGACCCCGGAACACGTCTATCACGCTCGCGTCCGCCGCTGGGTCGTCCGGGCCCTGTGGGAAACCCCGCGCGTCATCCAGCCCCAGCGTGACCACGCGTTCAAGGCAGGCGTATGCACCAGGTGCGGCGACCCCGAGGACTGGGCCGGCCCCGACTGCAAGCCGATGGTCAAACCCGTGGACCCGCGCACCCGCCTCCCCATCGATGCCCGAATGCTGGTCGAGCCCCTGAAATGGCTGCGCGATGCCGGGCCCTACGTCTTGAACCGCTACGACCGGGAGAAGCGCGCCAGGGAAGCCGCCTTCCTGCTGGAAAAGATCGAAGCCCACATCCTGGAGTGCCAGAAGCCATGACGCAGAAACACATCAGCCATCCCGAAGGCCTGCCGAACTGCGCCCCCGGCCACCGCGCACGCCACATCCACGACCTGCGCGGACCCGCCGCCGGCGGCGGCCACTTGGTCGAGTGCGCATGCAGGGCGACCAGCAAGAACCAAGATCCGGAGAAGGCCCTTGCCGAGTGGCGCCGCATCAACCGTCCGGCACGCAGCGCGCGCACGCCAGCGCCGTGCGACTCGGCCGACAACGTCCTCCAGTTCAAGCTAGGCCTGGCACCGGCCCGGCAGGGAGCGCGGCGATGAGATCAGTCTGCGGCGGCTACAAGCTCAAGAGCGATTCGCTCACTTGCTTGGAGGGCTTCCAGACACGATCTGGCCTCGACCCCCTCCACTTGCCTCTCCCCTTTTCCACGCACAGAGACCCGCAACACGTGCCAGCGCTCCGCGTTCTCCCTCAAAAGTTCGGCCGTGAACATATCGGCGCCAACCGCCAGCGTCACGCGCCTGATGGGATCAACAATTTGGCCAGCCACTCTTTTCATGCCCTATGCCATCAAAAAACGAACTACCAGGGCGTTTGCAGAGGTAGGTACAGGTGGCGAGCCTACGCGCCGGCTCTGAGTATCCATCCGCGCACCCACCGTCCGCAAGGCCTCGGAGACCGATATGGGAGCCGCTGAAAAGCTGGACCTCTCCGGCAAAGACTGGCTGACGGTCGAGGAAGCCGCTCACTACTGTGGCGTCTGCAACAGCCAGTTCAGGAAGAGCGCCATGGGCTATGGGCTGACGCCCCGCCGCTTCATGGGAAAGCAGTTGTACGAAAAGGCGGCGCTCTATGCCGCGATTGAGGGTGCAGAGGAATGGCAAAGGTTCGACTCTACTGGCCCGGCAGCAAGGCCTACCTCGACTGGTCGGAAGGCGGCGAGCGCTTTCGCAGGTCCATTGGGGAACCTGACGCCCGTGAGGCGGAGAGAATACGTGCCGCGAAAGAAGCAGAACTGACCCATGGGGTCCGGATCTTGGCGCGCTTGCCCAAGGTCCGCGACTACCTGGAGTGGTATCTGGACTGGTACGAGGCCGAGCACCCGACCACGATCTCGAAGGCCAGGAGCGAGGTGAAGCGCTTCATCGAGCGCTTCGGCCACCGACCGATCGACAGCATCCGAGCGGTCGAGGTGGAGCAGTACAAGCGCGCGAGGCTGCTGGACGACAAGGCAGCTAAGGAAACTGTGGGGAAAGAAATTCGACGGCTGAAGGCGGCGTTCAACCGCGGCGTCGAATGGAAAGAGCTGGACGTGAACCCGCTCGCCTCTGTTAAGGCGCCTCGCGGCGTGCGGAGCGTGGCCGTCAAGTTCTATGACCGGGCGGCGATGCGCCGGCTGTATCGGGCGAACCCTGGACGGGCGCCGCTCTGGCTCTTCATGGCCCACACCGGGCTGCGGCGGGGCGAGATCATCGGCTTGGAGAAAAGCTCTGTCGTGGCCGGCCGCCTTCTGGTGGAGAGCGATCCGGACGAGAACGGCGAAGGCCGGACCAAGTCAGGGAAATGGCGGGAGGTTCCCCTCAACCGCTACGCCAGGTGGGCGCTACGTCACCTGCCTGATCCTCTCGTAACGGTCCATAAGGATACCGTCTCGGACTGGTTCAAGAAGGATTCGGAGCTGGCTGGTGTTGGTGGGCACCTACATAGGCTACGCCACACCTTCTGCGCTCATATGGTGATGGCTGGCGTGCCATTGCGTCGCGTTCAGATTCTTGCGGGACATGCAGACTATGCGACCACTGAGAAGTATTACGCCCATCTAACTCCCGATGGGGATGAAAGCGCGGTAGCGAAGCTGCACTTCTGAAGTCCAGCTCCGCGCCTCCGCGCTCGTTATCCTAAAGAGCGATGCCGAGATCCGAGTAAATCATTTCGAGATCTCTAACGGACCCCGGATAAGGCCAGTGCCTCGATGTACTACGAGCATTCTTGCTTGCCAGCCAATAGACCAACAGCGTAGACGCTGGGAAGGCAAAGACGCCCCGCCCTTTTCGCGATGCAATCTTTTCCAGAATGTAGTTGCGCCCACGGATAAACTCTCTGAACTCCGCAAGTCCTTCAAACGTAATGGATTCGGGATAGGCTTCGAACAAGTCATCCAACAGATCCGCACCCGCTCCGCCAACCGAAGACGCTTGGACAAGAGCTTCTTTTCTCATTGCTTCAAACGGAGCTTGAGCAGTGCGTATCGTGTCCATAGCCATGCACATTAGCTCGTCGGTCGTCTCCATGAGAGCGATGCTACGAGCTACCAATCTCTCAGCCTGAGACGGTACTGGGATGGGAGACTTGTAGATGGCGTCGTGAGAGAGCTCAGCCATCGTGTGCTGAAGCAATGTGCGAACCTGAACTTCACAGCACCATTGCGCTCCATTAGTTGGGCGCAGCTCATAGTGATGCGATTGATAACCGAACGTCGCCGGATTCTCTCTGGCCTCAGCGTTCGGGTCACCTGTCTGCTTATAATTCCAGCAATCGCTGCTTTCGATCGCCTCCAGGATCGGGCTAAGTTCGTCAGAGGTAAGCACGACGAAGCGAACTCCAACCAAATCAGTCATACCGACCACGGGATTGGCGTACTGCTTTTTCAGTTGCTTCTTTCGAGCAGAGTCCGGATCTTTCACCCGAGGAGTGGCAGGAACCTTGAACGAATCGCCGTGTTTACCCCCGATAGCAGCAGCGATCAAATCTCCCCATTCCTGCAGACTGGCTCGATTTTCGGTGATGAAATCGCCGATATCGAGATCACTCTTCATGGAAAGTACCGCGAACCACGATGGTAGCCTGCTCGTCGTTCTGATCAACAACTTCGACGACGCATTTTTCAGAGTCTGGCGGAATGATGATCTTGACGCCGCTTGTAAAACTCAGCTTCCGCGGACTACGCAGCTTCGATTTGACGAACTCAACGTCCTTCGCAACCGCAGCCTTGGGGAAAGACCTGGCGTCCATAAAATCAAGGAACGAATCCCGAATTTGCTCGGTAGGCATGTTCTGCTCGGCAAAATCGGAAGCACTTATTACAGCAGACGTACTGCGGAGCTCAACTCGAAGCGCCTCTTTTAGCTCCCAACGCTGATCCTCAGACAATGGAGAAGATGCGATGAATGTTCTCACATTCTCATAAAAGTCCTG
Organism: Stenotrophomonas sp. STEN087; assembly: GCF_056759115.1. Classification (NCBI taxonomy): domain Bacteria; kingdom Pseudomonadati; phylum Pseudomonadota; class Gammaproteobacteria; order Lysobacterales; family Lysobacteraceae; genus Stenotrophomonas; species Stenotrophomonas sp. STEN087. The sequence continues at coordinate 20,966 of NZ_JBRRCR010000006.1, forward strand.
GGTCAGCTTCTTCGAAGACTTTTGTATCCCCATACCGAGGAATGCTTGGTAGAAATAGGCTGCAGCAGATCGCGTCTCCGTGGCAGTGATCAGATGATCAAAGAGAAAACCCCTGTAGTTCCCCCGACTGTAATCGCCAAGAGTGGTGGCAGGTACAGGTGTCTCTTCAAGCAGCAACCCGACCTTATACAAGCGCTGCGAAGGCGTTAAGGCGAGATTTTTCAAATATTTGAATGCAGCATCCTCAGCGTCGTCAGATGAGCCGAAACCATCATGGAGCTCCGCCTTGATCACAGAGACAAAGCGTTTCGATGCTGCACCCATGCGCCCTCGGATTACGAAAACGATGCCTGAGAGACCGCTGGTACTGGCTTGAGCAGTTGAAAGATTGATAGCCATAGTCTTCGAGGCGGATATAAAGTCCGCCTTGGGCAGCAGCGCAATGGCATGCGCGCCGAGCTGCATGAAGCTGCCAACATCGTCGCGCTCAATCGAGAGCTCAATCCCATGGGACCGACTGCCGAATGCCTTGGTAGGCGTTGCTGCAGCGCGTCGACCCCCTCGCCCGGGAGGACCATGAGCTCGCCCTTCAGGTGGGGAGGCTTCACCACCTTCTTTGCATCTTTTGCATACACCCCATGCGAAATGATCTCGTCGATCAGCAAATTGGACGTATCAAGTGCTGTTGCCGGCTTCACGGAAACCGGCGCGATGGCAACTGCAACGTTCATCCCCAGACATCCATCTTTGGCGGGAGGATCCTGGCCGGCCCCCCCCCCGGACCGGGCCGTCGAGGGTCGACGACAGCCCTTTTACCCAAAACCGTGTCCGAAGTCACATCAGAGCAGCTCGCTATAGCGAAGCTGGCTGTCCATCGGCGCGCGGACATTCGTTGCGGGGGGCGCCTCATCCGCACGCTCCAACCCCGACCCGCCCTGTGCCATCTGTGCCAAACGACCGTCGAATCATGGCATTCAATGCCATGCCGACACGCCACGTGAAAGGCTAAGCCTTTGATTTATGGTGACCCCGGCCCGATTCGAACGGGCGACCTTCCCCTTAGGAGGGGGACGCTCTATCCAGCTGAGCTACGGGGCCATTGGCAGCTGGGAAGGATACCGCGTCTGGCTGAATGGACCAAGCCACGTACCGTCGACACGGGTGCCAACGTCGCTATTCTGTCCGCCCCCAACCCACTGCCATCCGACCTCCGCCACATGACGACTCTCTGGGAGAGCCTGTCCGCCCTCGGCGACAGCCGCGCCCTGCTCCCGCTCGCCGTGATTCTGGCGTTGTTCCTGCCTGCCACTTATCGCACCCTGCTGTGGCGCTGGACAGCGGCCATCGCCGTGGTCGCCAGCGTCACACTGGCCAGCAAGATCGCCTTCATGGGCTGGGGCCTGGGCGTGAAGTCATGGGATTTCACCGGCATTTCCGGCCATGCCGCGATGTCCAGCACGCTATATCCGGTGGTCGTCTGGCTGCTCGCCAGCGGCCGCAGTCGGCACCCTGGGGCCTGGGCGATCGCCGGCGCCGTGCTCGCCGTGGCGATCGCGTGGTCGAGAGTACCGCTGCGCGCACATTCCCTTTCCGAGATCATCATCGGGCTCGGGATCGGCTTCGCCGCATCGCTCTGGGTGTTGCGCGGCGTGCGTTTGACCGGAATGAACCTGGCCGTGCGCGCCCATGCCGTACTGCTGGCCATTGCGGCAGCTGTTGCCGCCCCGGTACTGCTGGCAGACCTGCACACTCATGACGTCGTCAAGGCCACCGCCAAAGCGCTATCTGGCCGCGAGCGGGCGCTCGAACGTGACGACCTCCGCAGTTCTACCTCACCAGTGGGTAACCAGCATTGACAGGGCGCCTCACAAACCTTGACAGCCAAGGCTCATACACCGAACATACAGGTGGAATTTTCCCTGACGGAGCAGGCCTCCCCATGTTCAAGAAGACGATCGCAGTTGTGGCCCTGGCGGCCTTTTCCGCCTCCCCGATGATGAGTTTCGCGCAGGAAGCGCAGGCTACCGCCGGCGCAGAATCCTCCTCGGAAGTTACTGCCGCTGAAGTCGCTGGCGCAGAAGCTGCAGGCGTATCGACTGCAACCGTAGTCGGCACCACCGTACTCACCGTGGCAGCAGCTGCTGTTGCCTACAGCATCGGCGGCGACAGCACCAGCGGCAGCAACGATGGCGGTGGCGGCACCGATCCGGGCGGCCCGGGTCCGGGCGGCCCCGGCACGGGTGGCACCGGCGGTACCGGTGGCACGGGTGGTACGGGCGGCACCGGCGGCTGATCGGCGCTCTGCGTACCACACAGGCCCTCGCCGGGCGCGACCCGGCGGGGGTTTTTTATGCCCGCCAGAATTTCATCCTCATGACCAACACCACCCCTCGCCTTCTTGCCGCCGCACTCACTGCGCTGGCGCTGTCTAGCTGCGCGCTTGCGCCGGGCCAGCATCTACGCCGCGGCGACGTCGCCATTGACCGCCACAGCGGCGATGGCCAGCTGGAAATCGTCACCATCACGCCGAAGCTGATTGCCCAGGAGAATGCGGCGCGGGCGCAGAAATCGCTGCCGAATGCCCTGTTCGACTACCAGCCGGAACCGTACAAGGTCGGCATCGGCGACATTCTCTACGTCACCGTCTGGGATCACCCTGAGCTGACCGTACCGGCAGGCTCGCAGCAGGCAGGCGCCCTCGCCGGCCGCCTGGTGCAGAGCGATGGCACGTTGTTCTACCCCTATATCGGAAAGGTCAAGGCATCCGGCAAGTCGCCGGTCGAAATCCGCGAAGAAATCAGCCGCCGCCTGGCGCAGTACGTGGAGTCACCGCAGGTTGACGTCTCCGTCCTCACCTACGGCAGCCAGCGCGTCTGGGTGACCGGCGCCGCCGAGCGATCCTCGCCGATCGCCCTGGGCACGTCGCCGCTGACCCTCGCCGACGCCATTAGCCAGGCCGGGCTGAACAGCGCCCAGGCCGACCTGTCGGGCATCCAGCTCAGCCGTGACGGCACCACCTACACCATCAACCTGGAATCCCTGGCCCGCCAATTCGGCGGCCGCCAGCTGTTCCTCAAGGATGGCGATTCCATCTTCGTGCCCTACCTGGATCGCAAGGAGATCTTCGTGGTGGGCGAAGTCAACCTGCCCGGCGCATACAGCTTCCGCACCGGCGATGTCTCGCTGAACCAGGCACTGGGCCGTGCACGCGGCCTCCTGCAGCAGACCGCCAACGGTAACGCCGTGTACGTGATCCGTGGCAGCACCGATCTGCAGCAGGAGCCCTCGATGGTCTACCAGCTGGAGGCACGCTCTCCCACCGCATTCGCCGCAGGCAGCCAGTTCCATCTTCAGCCGGGCGACGTCGTGTTCGTGGGCGCCGCCGGTGTCAGCCGCTGGAACCGCTTCGTGAACCAGCTGCTGCCCTTCACCAGCATCCTGTACAACGCGGCGCGTACCGGAACCGAAGTCAGGGACAACTGACATGGCCCGCATGGATGCGGCCAGCCAGCGTCTGGCCCGGCGCGCACTTCGCGCGCTGCTGCCGGCCGTCGTCGCGGCCCTGCTGTTCACCGGCTGCACTACCGGCAGCCGGTCTACGGCGGACACCTTCCGTCTGATCACGCATCGCCCGGCGCAGGCCACCGCCGAAGGCGTCGCCAGCAATCGTTTCCCACAGATGCAGGTGGATACGCCCGACATCGTCGCCGTGGCCGTGCTGGGCTACATCGATGGTGGCCGCCAGCAGTGGTACGCAGGTTCGCACGCGGTGTTCGAGCTGGACCGCCACGGCCTACTGCTGGGCGGAAGCGGTCTTGGCCAGCAGTGGCACGCGCGGATCGACGGTGCTTCGCCTTTCGATGACCTGCGCACGGTGACCACACCGGTGACCGTGCAGCGCCGCTATGACTGGGTTCCCGCCTACCAGGTCGACGTGGCAGTGACCGGCACCCTGAGCAAGGGTGCACTCGAACAGGTGGACATCCTCGGCACGCGCCACACCCTCCAGCGCTTTGACGAACAACTGCAGGGCGGCGGCATGCACGGCCGCAATGTCTACTGGGCCGATCCGGCCACCGGCTTCATCTGGAAGAGTCGTCAGTATCTGGCGCCCGGCCGTGTTGCTGAGCTGACCCAGCTCAAACCCTATCGCTCGGCCAAGGACTGAGCCATGACGTTTCGATTTTCCGGCGCGGCCGTCATCGCCGCGCTGTTTGCAGCCAGCGCCGTCCACGCGACCCCAGTGCGCATCGAGGGCGCGACCGAGACGACCGGCACGCTCGAGCTGCCGGCCAACGCGCGACTGGCCGATGCCCTGCTGCTGGCCCGCCCACGCGCTGACGCCTACCTGCTGGGCGCCAGCTTCGAGCGGCCGCAGGCCCTGGAGAGGCAGGTGCGCCTTCGCGCCGGTCTGCAGTATGGCGCCGGGCAATTGGCAGAATCCAGCGACCCACAGCTTTCGGCGTTGGCGCAGACACTCCAGGCGTGGCTGGACGCACATCCGGCCACTGGGCGGATGACCATCGCCAGTTCCGCACGACTGATCCAGGTCCAGCCCGCAAACAATCCGGTGCTCGCCGCCGGCGATACGCTGCGCTTCCCGCAGCGGCCGCGCACGATCACCGTCATGGGCGCGGTCGGGCAAGCCTGCGTGCTTCCCCACGTCCCGCAGCGCGATGCGCGCGACTACCTGCGTGACTGCCGGCCCAGCTCCCTCGCCGACCGCAATGACATCTTCGTGATCCAGCCCGACGGCCGGGTCCAGCAGCTGGGCATCGCCCTGTGGAACCGCGCCGATCCCCAGGCCATTGCCGCCGGCGGCACGCTGTTCGTCCCGCTGCGCGCCTCGCTTCTCAAGCGCCTCGATCCGCTGTTCAACAGCGACTTCGCCGCGTTCATCGCCACCCAGCCAGTCAACCCGTGATGACCCAGCCCAACCCGCGTGCGCGCCTGGCGCGTCCCGCCCGTTTCGCGCTGAGCGCGCTCGCCCTGTCGCTGTCCTGCGCGCTGCATGCACAGGAGGCGCCACCGCCCACCGCCAATGAGTGGGGCGGCATCGGTCTGCTGCAGACACCAACTGCGCGAATGGCCGACGATGGCGACCTGAGCTTCACTGCGTCGTACAACTCGCCCTATGCCCGCTACAACCTGACGATGCAGCCGTTCCCGTGGCTGGAGGCGTCCTTCCGCTACATCAACGTCAACAACCTGTACTACGGGCGAAGCTACGCCGGCAACCAGCACTACAAGGACAAGTCGATCGACTTCAAGCTGCGTCTCTGGGAAGAGTCGCGCATGCTGCCGGAAGTGGCCTTCGGCGTGCGAGATCTTGGCGGCACCGGCTTTTTCTCAAGCGAGTACCTCGTCGCCAACAAAAACTTCGGCCCCATCGATGCGTCCATAGGCTTTGCCACCGGCTACATCGGCAATCGTGGAGATTTCTCCAATCCGCTCGGCGCCCTCGATGACCGGTTCAAGGATCGGCGTCCCGTTGGCACCAGCACTATCTCCCAGGCCGGCAAATTCGGTCTCAGCAACATGTTCAAGGGCCCGGTCGGTATTTTCGGCGGCATCACCTACCAGACGCCAATGGACGAGCTGCTGCTCAAGGTCGAGTACGACGGCAACGACTATCGTCGCGAGCCCCGCAACAACAACCTGCGCCAGCGCACGCCCATCAACGTAGGCCTGGTCTATGTGCCCAGCCGGAATGTCGAGCTGACCGCCGCCTGGGAGCGCGGTGACGCGGCGATGTTCTCGCTCACCCTGCGCGGCAACCCGGGCAATACGCCTGCGGCACCGAAGCCGTTCGACCCGCCCCCGCAGCGCCTGCTGCCCACGGCAGCCGTCGCCGACCAGCGCGATGCCTCCAACAGCAGCGATGCTTCCGCGGCCGCACCCGCCATCAGCCCCGACTGGGCAGCGGTCACCGCCGAACTGCAGCGTAATGCCGGCTTCCGTGTCGAGCGCATCTCCCGCCGCGGCGACGAGCTGTACATCGATGGCTACCAGACCCGCTACCTGCACGCCGCCAAGGGCCTGGGGCGCGCCACGCGCATCCTTGCCAATGCGACCGGCGACGACTACGACTGGTTCACCCTGCGCACCACCCGCGTGGGCATGCCGATCGCCGACCTGTCGATCAACCGCGAAGCGTTCGCCGGCTACCTGGACGGCACCGTCAGCGAAGACGTCCTGCGCCGGAGCACGGAGCTGCAGGCGCCCGACGCGCGTGCGCGGGAGACGCTGTACAAGCCCAAGCGCTCGCCGTTCGGTGGCGGCTTCAACGTCGGCTACCGGCAGAACCTCGGCGGTCCCGACGGATTCATCCTGTACCAGGTCGCCGCCAATTACACGGGCAGTCTATTCCTGCGCGACAACATCTGGCTGACCGGCACCGTCAGTGCCGACGTCACCAACAACTACCACAAGTTCAAGTACAACGCCCCCAGCCGCCTGCCGCGCGTGCGCACGGACATCCGCCAGTACCTGACCACGTCCGATGTCATGCTGCCCAACCTGCAGGCCAACATCGCCGGGCGACTGGCACCGGACCTGTATGGCATTGCCTATGCGGGCTACCTCGAGTGGATGTATGCCGGCGTCGGCGGCGAGCTGCTGTACCGCCCCAGCGGCGAGCGCTGGGCGGTGGGCGCAAACCTCAACCGGGTACAGCAGCGCGACTACGACCAGCACTTCGGCCTGCGCGATTACCGCATCACCACCGGCCATGCCACGTTCTTCTACGCGTTCGACGCCCAGCAGCGCATCATCGGCTCGCTGTCGGTTGGCCAGTACCTCGCAGGCGACAAGGGCGCGACGCTGGACCTTGCCCGCGTGTTCGACAACGGCGTGACCATGGGTGCCTATGCGACCAAAACCAATGTCTCGGCGCGCGACTTCGGCGAAGGCAGCTTCGACAAGGGCATCTACTTCAGCATTCCGCTGGATGGCTTCCTGCCGCGCTCCACCCGCGGTCGTGCCGCGTTCAACTGGAATCCGCTGATCCGCGACGGCGGCGCGATGCTCGGGCGCAAGTACGGCCTGTACGGCATGACCGGCGACCGCGACGAGCGCTTCTTCTACGGCAACCTGCGTACTGTCGGCGATTGAAAGAAAGGCCGGGAGCTTACTGCTCCCGGCCTTCCATCTGTCGCGCCCCTGGCAGGTCGCGGGTGTTCAGAGGTAACGCACCCAGCTTTTAATGCCCTCATCCATCAGCGTGTAGACGTGCTCGAACGCAGCACGCTGCTGGCGATAGGGATCGGGAATCTCGCGATCGGACTGCCACTTGCCCAGCAGGAAGGTCTTTCCCGATGCCTCCGGCGCGATCTCGATGATGCGATGGACGTGCTTGCGCTCCATCACCAGCACCAGATCCGAAGCCCCCAGGATGCTGCGGTCGATCTGCCGCGCACGATGGCCGCTGCCATCCAGGCCATGCTCGACCAACAGCGCCTGTGCGGTGGCGTCGACACCATGGTTGACCAGGGCCCCCAGGCCGGCCGAGGACACCGTGATGCCCTTGCCCTGCACTGCTTCACGCAGCATCACTTCAGCCGACGGACTACGGCAGATGTTGCCGACACATACAACCAGAATATTCTTGAACACGGACTACGGCTTCCATCAGTTCTTCGATACATGAAACGCAGCGCCCGGTCGCTGCTGCAGACCGGGCGCTTCCACGTGGACGGGGCCGGCGCAACGCCGACAACAGCCTCGGTGCCTAGTATGCCGACTTCTGGCCCAACACCTTGAATGCCGTCATCACAATGATGCGCACATCCAGCGTCGGGCTCCAGCGGCGGATGTAGTCGATGTCGTACTGCACGCGCTTCTTCATCGAGCGCAGCTCAGGGGTCTCGCCACGCAGCCCATGCACCTGCGCCCAGCCGGTGATGCCCGGCTTCACATAGTGGCGGTGCATGTAGCGGTCGATCAGGCGCTCGTAGTGATTATTGTGCTGCACGGCATGCGGCCGCGGCCCCACCACCGACATGCTGCCACCCAGCACATTGAAGAACTGCGGCAGCTCATCCAGGCTGCTGCGGCGCAGGAAGGCGCCAAAGCGGGTCACGCGCGGATCGTTGCGCGTCGCCTGGGTGATCTTGTCCGAAGAACCTTCCGCATGAACCCGCATGGAGCGGAACTTCAGCATCGAGAACTCCTTGCCCCCCAGGCCATGGCGGCGCTGGCGGAACAGTACTGGACCAGGCGAGCTCAGCTTGACGCCGATCGCCAGCACCGCGAATACCGGCGCCAGCATGATCACCGCCAGGCCCGCCACCAGGATGTCCTCGATGCGCTTGGCCAACCGGAAATTGTGGTCCGCCAGGCCTTGGCGCACACCGATCATTGGCACGTTGCCAACCTGGTGCACGCCCGGATTCAGGGTGCCCCAGCCCGTGGTGTCCGGAATCAGCCGCACCGGCACCGGGAAGCGCTCGATCTGCTTCAGCATGGCCTTCATGTCACCGGCATCACCCGGGGTCATCGACACCCAGAGCTGATCGAATTCGCCACGATGCTGGTCCATGTAGCGCGGCAGGTCGGCCAGCGCACCCAGGCAACGGGGCGCATCGCCGCCGCGGCGCGTCGCAAGATCGCCCTTGGCGGAGAAATAGCCGACCACTTCCTTGCCCAGTTCAGGCTTGCCGCGCAGCAGGCGATGCAGCTTCAGCCCCGACGAGCGCAGGCCGACCAGCAGCACGCGCTCGCGATCCAGGCCGCGCGCGCGCAGGCGATGCAGTTGCACCCGCAACAATACGCGCACGCCGACCATGCCAAGCAGGCCCGACACATACCAGGTCAGCAGCCAGCGCGTGGGAACGGCCCCGGCCATGTCGACCAGGACCGCGTAGAAAGAGAACAACCCGAAGCCGCAGGACCACGCCAGCAGCAGGATCCACAGATCCACCACGAGACCACGACCCCGCCACGCCCGGTACACCGGACCGATCATGAAGCAGACCATCGCGCTCAGCAGCACGGCACCAAACACCACCCGCTGCGACGGGTCCGGCGCGGCCGAACCATAGAAAAGCACGTGGGAAAGAATGGCCGAAACCGGCACGACGACCACGTCACCGAGGCGCAACGCCAGTTCGAGGGCGGCACGCGCTTCTACACGCCTGCGTGAGCGACTGGGGTGGCTGGCAAGCTCTTCTACGGATCCATGTAGCACGAGACAACTCCTATGAAGGTTCCGCAGATCCGGGCGAGATCCAAAGCGGCTCCGGTCTCCCCAGCCGGCGCCTGCATTTCGTTGCGGTTCTATTGAATACCGCGTGATTGTGTCTGAAGTCCGTCACAAAAGATAGCAGCCAGCTGAGGTTCATGTGTCGCAACGGGACCTCAAGCGAGACGCAGACCCATGATTTATATCACTTTGCAGCAATTTACCCCGACTCAAATCGTGACGCTCGCGACGTCAAGCCTCTGGCACCACCCCACCCCGCACCGCACCAAGCCCGGCCACATCCCTCTGCTACCATCGCCGGTTCAGTCCACCGCATCCCCCACCTGCCCGCGGCGGCACCAACTACGTAACGAAACACAGGAGTCTGCATGTCTTCCGAGCTGCTCAAGTCCCTTGGTCTGGACGCGATCAACGCTGGCACCTACCTGGGCAACGGGGAATGGTCGAGCGCCACCGGCGGTGAGCTGATCACCCCGGTCAACCCGACCACCGGCGAGCCGATCGCGCAGGTCCGCGCCACCACCGAGGCCGAGTACGAAACCGTCATTACCCGTGCCCAGGAAGCCTACAAGAACTGGCGCACCACCCCGGCCCCGCGCCGCGGCGAAGCCGTGCGCCTGTGCGGCGAAGCGCTGCGCAAGCACAAGGACGCCCTGGGTTCGCTGGTCGCACTGGAAATGGGCAAGAGCAAGCCCGAAGGCGACGGCGAAGTGCAGGAGATGATCGACATCGCCGATTTCGCCGTGGGCCAGAGCCGCATGCTGTACGGCTACACCATGCATTCGGAGCGCCCCGGCCACCGCATGTACGAGCAGTACCATCCGCTGGGCCTGGTCGGCATCATCTCGGCCTTCAACTTCCCGGTCGCGGTGTGGAGCTGGAATGCCTTCCTGGCCGCCATCTGCGGTGACATCTGCATCTGGAAGCCGTCCAACAAGACCCCGCTGACCGCCATCGCCTCCATGCGCATCTGCAACGACGCGCTGCGCGAAGCCGGTTTCCCGGACATCTTCTTCCTGGTCAACGACGCCGGCACCGCCCTGTCGGAAAAGATGGTCGACGACCGCCGCGTACCGCTGATCAGCTTCACCGGCTCGACCCAGGTCGGCCGCACGGTCAACGAGAAGGTCGCCCGTCGCCTGGGCCGCTGCCTGCTGGAGCTGGGTGGCAACAACGCCATCATCCTCGACGAGACCGCCGACCTGAAGCTGGCCGTGCCGGGCATCGTGTTCGGTGCGGTCGGTACCGCCGGCCAGCGCTGCACCACCACCCGCCGCCTGATCGTGCACCGCTCGATCTACGCCGACGTGCTGGCCACCCTGGTCAAGGCCTACAAGCAGGTGGAAGGCAAGATCGGCGATCCGACCGATGCCGCCAACCTGATGGGCCCGCTGAACAGCGACGGCGCCGTGCAGCAGTTCCTCGATGCCATCGCCCAGGCCAAGGCCGCCGGCGGCACCATCGAAACCGGCGGCACCCGCATCGATCGTGCAGGCAACTTCGTGCTGCCGGCCATTGTCTCGGGCCTGAAGAACAGCGACGCGGTGGTCCAGCACGAAACCTTCGCGCCGATCCTGTACGTCATGCCGTACGACAGCCTCGATGAAGCCATCGACATGCAGAACGGCGTGCCGCAGGGCCTGTCGTCCTCGATCTTCACCCAGAACCTGAAGACCGCCGAGAAGTTCCTGTCGGCAGCCGGCAGCGACTGCGGCATCGCCAACATCAACATCGGCACGTCCGGTGCGGAAATCGGCGGCGCGTTCGGTGGCGAGAAGGACACCGGCGGTGGTCGCGAGTCGGGTTCGGATGCGTGGAAGGTCTACATGCGCCGCCAGACCAACACCATCAACTACTCGGATTCCCTGCCGCTGGCCCAGGGCATCAAGTTCGACCTGTAATGGCAGAGGTTTCGGCCATTGCTGCGGGTCAGAGCCCCTCCGGGGATCTGACCCCTGCCCAGGGTCGGATCCCCACAGGGGCTCCGACCCTCGACTTCAGCGGCCGCCGCGTACTCATCGCCGGCGGCAGCAAGGGTATCGGCCGTGAACTGGCGCTGGCATTCGCCGGCGCCGGGGCACGGGTCTCGGTCTGCGCCCGCGGCCTGCCCGGGCTGCAGGCACTGCAGGCCGATGCCGAGGCACAGGGCACGCCCGTGCATGTTGTCGCGGCCGATCTGGCCGAGGTCGAGCAGATCGGCGGCTGGCTGCAGGCCGCCGCCGATGCGCTCGGCGGCATTGACGTGCTGGTCAACAACGCCACGGGCTACGGCATGGCCGACGACGAGGACGGCTGGGCGGCCAGCCTGCAGATCGACCTGATGGCGGCCGTACGTGTCTCCCGCCTGGCCCTGCCCTGGCTGCGGGCCTCCGATGACGCCTGCATCCTCAACCTGTCCTCGATCGCCGCGCAGCAGCCCCGCCCCGGTGGCGCGCCGTATGCGGCGGCCAAGGCCGCACTCTCGCACTACACCACCTCGCAGGCGCTGGCGTTGGCGGCGGACCGCATCCGGGTCAATGCCATCGCGCCGGGCTCGATCGAGTTTGCCGATGGCCTGTGGGACCGACGTCGCGTGGAGGATCCCGCGCTGTACCAGGCCACCCTGGCGCGGATCCCGTTCGGTCGTTTCGGCCACCCGCGCGAGATCGCCGATGCCGCGCTGTTCCTGTGCTCGCCGCTGGCGCGCTGGATCACCGGCCACGTGCTCAACGTGGATGGTGGCCAGGTGTTGATGGGCTGATGCTTCCGCCCCGGTAGCTGCCAACCTTGGTTGGCGCTCTCCATCGACCAAGGTCGACGCCTACCCCAGCCGCCACGCTGCCGCGCTGCCGCCCATGGGCTTGCCGGCCCGCAGGCACTATCATGTGTGCACTGCCAAGGAGGATCCCCATGAGCGTGGCACCCCGACAGACAAGCGGCCTGGCCGTCCTCAGCCTGGTGCTGGGCATCGCCAGCTGGACCGTTCTGCCCTTCGTGGCCAGCATCGTGGCCATCATCACCGGGCACATGGCCCGCAGCGAGATCCGCCGCCGCCCCGCCGAGCTGGAAGGCGATGGGCTGGCCCTGACCGGCCTCATCCTGGGCTGGTTGAACGTGATCATGCTGGGCCTGGGCCTGCTGGTCCTCGTCCTGTTCTTCGGCGGTCTGGCCTGGCTGGCCACGCTGTCGAACTGACCGCCATGAGCGCGTCGGACAGCACTGAACGCTTCAGCAGCCGGGTCGCCGATTACGTGCGCTACCGCCCGGACTATCCCGCTGCGCTGATGGACTGGTTGCACGGGCCGATGGCCGTGCCCACTGCGGCGCTCGTCGCCGATGTCGGTGCCGGCACCGGCATTTCCAGCCGCCCGTTCCTGGCCGCGGGTCATCCGCTGGTGGCCGTGGAGCCCAATGCGGCCATGCGCGCGGCGGCCGAGCAGTGGCTGGCACCGCAGTTTCCGCTGTTCCGCGCCGTCGATGGCCGCGCCGAGGCGACCGGGCTGGCCGATGCCGGCGTCGATCTGGTCAGCGCCGCGCAGGCCTTCCACTGGTTCGACACCGTGGCGGTGCGTGCCGAATGGCAGCGCATCCTGCGCCCGGGCGGACTGGCGCTGGTCTACTGGAATTCGCGCCTGCTCGATGCCAGCCCGTTCCTGGTCGGCTACGAGCAGCTGCTGCTGGACTACGGCACCGATTACACCGCCGTGGCCGAGCGCTACCAGGACGATGCCACCATGCAGGCCTGGTTCGGCCCCGGCCTGCGCGGCATGATCGAGCTGCCCAACGTGCAGCAGCTGGACTTCGACGCCCTGCGCGGACGCCTGCTGTCTTCCTCCTACGCACCGCAGCCCGGGCACCCGCGCCATGCGCCGATGCTGGCTGCGCTGCAGGACCTGTTCAACGCCCATGCGGTGGATGGACAGGTCGCCTTTGAATATCGAACCCGAGCCTTCCTCGGCACGCTGGACTGAACCGACGCATGTATTCGCTTGCCCGCCCCTTCCTGTTCTCGCTCGACGCCGAGCGCGCCCACGGCCTCGGTCTGTCCGCATTGGACCTGGCCTACCGCACCGGCACCACGCCGCTGCTGGCCGCACGCATCGCGCCGATGCCGAGCACCGTGTTCGGGCTGACCTTCCCCAATCCGGTCGGCCTGGCCGCCGGCCTGGACAAGAACGGCGAGCACATCGATGCCTTGTTCGCGCTGGGCTTCGGCTTCGTCGAGATCGGCACCATCACCCCGCGCCCGCAGGATGGCAACCCGAAGCCGCGCCTGTTCCGGCTGCCGGCGCACCAGGCCATCATCAACCGCATGGGCTTCAACAATGCCGGTGTCGATGCGCTGGTGCGCAACGTCGAGCGCGCGCGCAACCGCCGCGGCCTGCTCGGCATCAACATCGGCAAGAACAAGGACACCCCCAACGAGCAGGCAGTCGATGACTACACGACCTGCCTGGACAAGGTGTATGCGCTGGCCGACTACATTACCGTCAATATTTCCTCGCCCAACACCGCCGGCCTGCGCGAGCTGCAGGAAGAGACCGCGCTGCGCCAGCTGGTCAGCCAGCTGCGTGAGCGCCAGGAGACCCTGGCCGCGCAGCATGGTCGACGCGTGCCGATGCTGGTGAAGGTGGCGCCTGACCTGAGCGAGCGCGACATCGACGCCGCCGCCCGCGTGCTGGGCGAACTGCAGGTGGACGGCGTGATCGCCACCAACACCACCATCAATCGCAGCCGCATCGCCGGCGATCCGCTGGCCAGCGAGGCCGGCGGCCTGTCCGGTGCGCCGGTGCTGGACCAGTCGACCCTGGTACTACGTCGCCTGCGCGCGCGCCTGCCCGAATCGGTGCCCCTGGTGGGCGTGGGCGGCATCCTCTCCGGTGCAGACGCGGTGGCCAAGATGGCCGCCGGTGCCGCGCTGGTGCAGTGCTACAGCGGCCTGATCTACCGTGGCCCGTCGCTGGTGGCCGAGTGCGTGGAGGCGATCCGTCGCCGCCGCGAAGCGCCCAGCCGTGGTGCGGTGGCGCCGCTGTGAGCGCGCCCATGAACGGCCACGACACTTCCGCCGCACCGCTGCGCTGGACCCTTACCGAAAACGCCCCGCTGCAGGCGCTGAACACTTTCCACGTGCGCGCCAACGCGGCGCAGCTGCTGGAACTGCACGACCCTGCCCTGCTGCCGGACGTGCTGGCCCTGCCCAGCGTGGCCAATGGCCCGCTGCTGGTGCTGGGCAGCGGCAGCAACGTGCTCATCGCCGATGATCTGCCGGGCACCGTGCTGGTGTTCGGCAACCGCGACATCAGCTTCCTCGAACACCGTGCCGACCACGCGGTGATCCGCGCCGGCGCCGGCGTGTCCTGGCACGGCCTGGTGATGTTTTCGCTGCAGGAAGGCCTGTCCGGCCTGGAAAACCTCGCGCTGATTCCCGGCACCGCCGGTGCGGCGCCGATCCAGAACATCGGTGCCTATGGCGCGCAGGTGGGCGAGTTCATCCAGACCGTCGAAGCCTGGGACTGCCAGGAGCAGGCCTGGGTGCGCATGGACAACGAACAGTGTGGCTTCGGATACCGCGACAGCGTATTCAAGCAGCAGCCCGACCGCTACCTGATCACCGCCATCGAACTGAGACTGCCGCTGCTGCACGCCCTGCGCATGGACTACGCCGGCATCCGCGAGGAACTGCAGGCACAGGGCGTGGAACTGCCCAGCGCGGTGGACGTGGCCAATGCGGTCATCACCATCCGCCGTCGCAAGCTGCCCGACCCGGACGTGCTGGGCAACGCTGGCAGCTTCTTCAAGAACCCGGTGCTGCCGCTGGAACAGGTGGACGTGCTGCTGCAGCACTTCCCCGAACTGCCAGTGTTCCCGGCCGAGCGCGATGACCAGCGCAAGGTCTCGGCGGCCTGGATGATCGAATCCTGCGGCTGGAAGGGTTTCCGCGAAGGCGACGCCGGCGTGGCCCCCAGCCATGCGCTGGTGCTGGTCAACCACGGCAACGCCACCGGCGCCGAACTGCTGGACCTGGCGCGGCGCATCTCCGCCTCGGTGCTGGAGAAGTTCGGCGTGCCGATTGAACCGGAGCCGCGCCTGCTCGGCGCCCAGTGGTGAACACCACGGCACGGCCCGCGCTCGCCACTCCGGCGCGGGCGGCGCTGCTGATGCTCGCCAGCACGATGGCGTTTGGCTTGATGGCCATCGCCATCCGCTATGCGACGCGCTACGTGCCGACCCAGGAGGTCGCGTTCTTCCGCAACGCCTTCGGCCTGCTGGCACTGCTGCCGATGTTGCTGCGCCCGGGCCGCGCGCCGCTGAAGACCCAGCAGCTGCCGCGCTACTTCGTGCGCAGCGCGATCGGCCTGGGCTCGATGCTCTGCGCCTTCTGGGCCCTCGGTCACCTGCCCCTCGCACAGGCGGTGTCGCTGTCCTACTCCACACCGTTGTTCGTGACCATTGCCGCAGTGCTGTGGCTGGGCGAAACCGTGCGCGTGCGGCGCTGGGCGGCGGTGGTGGTGGGTTTCATCGGCGTGCTGGTGATCGTGCGACCGGGCACGGCGGGGTTTTCCGCCGGCAGCCTGATCGCCGTCGCCGCGGCCCTGCTCAGTTCGCTGGTGGCCATCCAGATCAAGCAGCTGACCCGCGTGGACAGTGCCGACACCGTGGTGCTCTACACCTACGTGTTCTGGGTACCGCTGTCCCTCGTGCCGGCGGTGTTCGTATGGGTCTGGCCCACGGGCCTGGCGTGGGTGTGGCTGGTGGCAACGGGCGTGATGGGCACCGTCGGCCAGCTGCTGTGGACGCGCGCCTTGCGCTTGGGCGAAGTGTCGGCCCTGACCCCGATCAGCTTCCTGCAGCTGCCGCTGGTGACGCTGGGTGGCTGGCTGCTGTTTGACGAAAGCGTGGACCGCTGGACGCTGATCGGTGCCGGCATCATCCTTGCGGCAAATGCGTATATCGCGCATCGCGAGGCAGTGCTGGCGCGGCGCGCCGCGAGCGTGGCGGCGACGGCGGCGGCCAAGCCGGCCGAGTAAGGGTTGTTCGGCAGGGCTTGCAGCCCTGCACCTGCAGAGGCCGAAGCAAGATCAAGAGCGGAATTCCGTGGGATGGCGGGGCGGTGTGGGTGGTCAGGACACGCCGTAAACCCATCCATGGGGGCTCGATGGCGCCATCCATGGCGCCAACGGTCCTGCCCACCCACACCGCCCCGCCTCTGACAGGTTCACGCGGCTGATGGGAACTGCTGGTGGTGGGTGCCGACCGTTGGTCGGCACATCTGTCAGATGTCGAATGAATTCATCCACGCATGGCGTGGCTCTACTGCGACATGCGGCTGTCGGTAGGTGTCGACCGTTGGTCGGCACATCTGTGGGATATCGAATGAATTCATCCACGCATGGCGTGGCTCTACTGCGACAGGCGGCTGGTAGGTGTCGACCTTGGTCGACACGATTTTTCTATCAGATATCGAATGAATTCATCCGTGCCGACCAACGGTCGGCACCCACCAAAGCAGAACGCCGTTCTGACAGATCGCGGAGAACTGTCGAAGGCCGGGTGGGTCCGGTTGAGGGGGTGTGAGCGGCATGGATGCCGCGGCCAAGCCTACATGGACGTATTTACGGCGTCCCCCTCAACCGGACCCACCCCGCCAACCCACGGAAAGCACGCTTTTGCAGTTGCCGTTGCAGTTGACGTCGCCGTTGCATTGAGCAGGTGCAGGGCTGCAAGCCCTGCAGAAACCCCTACACCGCGCTGTAGGCCCGTTCCGCCGCGCAGAAAACATTCCCCTGCGCGAACAACTCCCCCAGATGATGCAGCGCCTGCCGCCGCTGTTGCGGCGGCCGGTAACCGCCCTCCACGCCCATCAGCATCTGCTGGAACGCCACCAGATCCTCCAGGATGCGCACATGCCGATACCACGCGATCCACTGCGCATCGCCCAGGTCATCGCCATACCCCTCGGCAAACCCCTGCGGACGCTCGCGCCCCCAGCGGCCACCCACTGCTGCCCCGACGAACATCAGGTCGCGCTCGCGCGGCGCCAGTGACAGACCGTCCCAGTCGATCAGGTGCAGCGCCCCGTCGTGCTCCATCAGCAGGTTCCCCGCATGCAGATCGGTATGGCAGGGATGCAGCAGCGGCTCACGCTCGGCCAGCGCCTGCTGCAGCGCCAGCGCACGCCGGTGCAGCGCGGTGATGCGCACGCGCTGTAGCGCCCACACCGCGTGGAAGGCACGCCCCCAGCGATCCTGCGCGGCGGGCAATGCCGCCGGTTCCTGCAGCCAGTGCCCTACCATCTCAAGTGCCTCGCAGCACAGCGATTGCCGCGGCAGTCCTTCGGCCAGCGCCTCCGGCAGCTGCGCCGTGTGCAGGCGGCGGAGAATTTGACCCAGACGCTGCCATTGCGCCGCACTCAACGGCGCTTCGAAACCGGACTGCCCTTCGATATACGGGAACAGCGTGAACTGCAGGCCCCAGCGCTGCACCGACGCACCACCGGTCATGGCCGGCCACGGTGCCACGATCTCCTCGATGCCCAGCGTGCCGCGCAGCCAGTGCAGACCGTCCCACACCTGCGGCGCCACCTGGTAGCTGCGGCACTTCAACCACCACTGGCTGCCGCGCGCATCGATGCGGAACACGCTCGCGTTGGCGTCGGCACCCACCACGCGCGGGACCACCGCGGTGGCGGTGATGCCGTAGGACTGCTGCAGTACTTCATTGATCTGCTGCGCCGACGCGAAGGACATAGGGCGGTCTTGCCGTGGAATCCTGACGCAGTGTCGCAGATGGCCAAGTCGGTTCGATGGCGATCCCGTCACAACATTGCATCAGTGGACAGCGACGCGATGCTATGTCGCAGTCGCTGGCGCAGCTCAGCGTGCGTAGAACCCCAGGAACATCGCCACCGCCGATTCGGCGACCTTGCGCCGTTCGACCGGGCCCAGCGGCGGCTGGCCCATGGTGACCTGCGGCCAGAACGCGAAGCCCTTCACCAGGCCCTGCAGCTGGTGGTCGGCGAATTCCGGATCGACCTCACGCAGGCGTCCATCGGCGATGGCGGCGCGGATCCATGCGCTCACGCCACCTTCCTTTTCGCCCATGCGGCAGACAATCGCCTGCGCACGCTCGGGCGAATGGATGATCTCGGCCATCGCCACACGCGCCAGGTCGATGAAGTTGGCATCGCCCAACAGGTCCAGTTTCTGCCCGAGCAGCTGCAGCAGCTGCACGTCCAGCGGCTGGTCGGCGCGGTACGGCAGCACGACGGCGGCCATGCTGCTTTCCCACAGCTCTTCGAGGATGTGGCCGAACAGCTCTTCCTTGCTGGGGAAATGGTTGTAGACCGTGCGCTTGGACACGCCGGCCGCCGCCGCGATGCGGTCCATGCTGGTCGCCTCGTAGCCGGCGCTGCGGAACTCCTCCACGGCCGCGCGCACGATGGCTTCGCGTTTGCGGTCGGTCAGGCGTTGCGGGGCGCGGGACATGGCAGGGAACCAGGAAACTGAACGGATGCGCATATTTTACACCGACCAGTGTACTTTCCTGAAATCGGAAACTACACTGTGCAGTGTACCCAGCGGACGTCCCTGATGAAGCGCCTGCTCCTCATCCTCCTGATCGGAACCCTTGCCGTGACCGCCTATACCTTCTGCAAGTCGTGGTCCCTGCCCGACTTCCCTGATTCTCCGCAGTACCGTGATGGCCGGTTCCAGAATGTCCTGCCGAAACCGGCGATGGGCCTGCGTGCGGGCGTCGAGCTGTGGTGGACCTTCCTGTTCAACCGGCCCAAGGGCACCGTGCCGACCGACCCGATCCCGGTGCAGGCGCTGGACCGTGCCACCTTGGACGCCGCACCGGACCGCACCCTGTTCCGGCTTGGCCACTCCACGATCCTGCTGAAGCTGCGCGGCCAGTACTGGCTGACCGACCCGGTGTTCTCCGAGCGTGCCTCGCCGGTGCAGTGGATGGGCCCGGCACGCTTCCACGCACCGCCGATCAGCATTGAAGACCTGCCGCCGATCGCAGCCGTGATCCTCTCGCACAACCATTACGACCATCTGGACCATGCCGCGGTGATGCAGCTGGCCGGCAAGACCGCGCGCTTCATCGCGCCGCTGGGCGTGGGCGACCAGTTGATTGCCTGGGGCGTGGATGCGGCAAAGGTCGAGCAGCTGGACTGGTGGCAGTCGACCGATGCCAATGGCCTGCGCCTGACCGCCACCCCGGGCCAGCACTTCTCCGGCCGCGGCCTGGGTGACAGCGATCGCAGCCTGTGGGCCTCGTGGGTGATCCAGGACGGCGATTTCCGCGTCTTCTTCAGCGGCGACACCGGCTATTTCGACGGCTTCAAGGCCATCGGCGAGGAGTACGGCCCGTTCGACCTGACCATGATCGAGACCGGCGCCTACGACAAACGCTGGGCCTTCGTGCACATGCAGCCCGAGCAGACCCTGCAGGCGCACCTCGACCTGCGCGGCAAGTGGCTGCTGCCGATCCACAACGGCACCTTCGACCTGGCCCTGCACGCATGGCAGCAGCCGTTCGAGCGGATCACCGCGCTGGCGGCGGCGAAGAACGTGCCCGTGGCTACGCCGATCATGGGCCAGGCGCTGGACATGCAGGCGCCTGTGGCGGGTACGCGATGGTGGGAGACGGCGAAGCTGTAACGCAGCACGGTAGAGTCGAGCAATGCTCGACTGTTTTCTGCTCTCCGCGGAACGCAGTCGAGCTCGCTTATTTACCCGGCCAGATCCAGGTTCACATCAACCAGCTCGGCACCAGGTACGGCGCTTTGCACGTGTTCAAGCGCAGAGGCCAGCGCAGATGCAGCACTCTCAGACTCCCTGTAGAAGGCCAACGCCAGGTACCCCGGTTGACCGCTTCCCAACAGTGCATCATCGCAACCTGCATCGGCCAGGCACTGCTCGATCAGGTCGATGTCATGGGGGGCGTGCGGCAGGCGATATGTGAGCGTGAAGGTGAATTCCACCACGGGGAGTCTCCGGCGACAACGCGGCACAGGGCTCTTGCACCCTACCGCCTGTGCCCAGCAGCGCCAGAGCCATCTACGACACCCGCGCTCTGGTAGCTGCCAACCTTGGTTGGCGCTCTCCGTCGACCAAGGTCGACGGCTACCCGAGCGCCCCAAGGCGATCACCCTTGCTGGTGAATCCCAAGACCCTCGGCTCCTTCTGCCAGACCCGGCCGCAGTTCCAGCGAAGGAATCAGGTAGTCCCCTGCGTTCTGCCGGCGGTACGGAATCACCGCGTCAGTGGCCAGGCCATCCAATCGCCTGCCCAGCCCTTCCAGCACGTCCGCCACGTTCTGCTCGCCCACCTTGCTGCTGCGGTAGATCACGTGGGGCGGCAGCACATCGAAACCGGGATAGAACAGGATCCCGTGCTGGATCGGGAACAGCAGATCATCGATCGGACCGTTGATGCCGCGGGCGGCGTAGTGCGACTCCCAGCCACCGGCGGTCACCACCAGCATCGCGCGCTTGCCGGCCATCACGCCCTCGCCATAGCGATCGCCCCAGTGGTGGTCCGAATGCTCACCCACGCCATAGGCGAAGCCATAGGCGTAGACCCGGTCGATCCAGCCCTTGAGGATGGCCGGCATCGAGAACCACCACAACGGGAACTGCAGGATGACCGTGTCGGCCCAGCGCAGCTTGTCCTGTTCGGCGGAAATGTCGTCACTCTGGCGGCCATTGGCATAGGCCTCGCGCGAATCCAGCGAGGCATGGAAGGGGCGCTGCGGATCGCGCCCCGGATGGTCATCGCCATCGATCGGCGCCTTCCAGCGCATGGCGTACAGGTCTGACACCTGCACGGTATGTCCTGCCGCCTGCAGGCGCCGCACGGCGAAGTCCTTCAGCGTGCCGTTGAGCGAGGTGGGTTCGGGATGGGCGTAGACAAGCAGAACGTTCATGGATCACCAGATCAGGGAATGCCGATGACGATAGGCAGCATCACGCTATAGTTGAAATGAATTCCCGCAATTGCCCCCATTGCCATGGACAATATCCTGCGTCGCATCGACCTCAACCTGCTGGTGACCCTGCAGGCGCTACTGGAAGAACAGAACGTGACCCGCGCGGCCGAACGCCTGCACCTGGCCCAGCCCACCGTCAGCATCCAGCTGGCGCGGCTGCGTGACTTGTTTGATGACCCGCTGCTGCTGCCGGGTTCGCGCGGCATGCGCTGTACGGCCCGCGCCGAGGCGCTGCGCGAGCCGCTGGCCGAAGCACTGGAAGCGGTCCGGCGCACCGTCGCGCCGGTGCAGGCGTTCGATCCTGCCCGTGCACAGCAGACCTGGCGGATCATGGCGTCGGACTTTGGCGAATCCACCGTTGTGCTACCTGCACTCCCCGCGATCCGCGATGCCGCGCCGGGCACACGCCTGGCGGTGGTCAGCCTGGCGCCGGCGCAGATGGTGGCGCAGGGCGAGCGTGGTGAGATCGACGTTGCCATCCACATCGCGTCTGAAGCGCCGCCGTCACTGCACCAGCGTCCGCTGTTCCAGGAACGGTATGTCCTTGCTGGCCGGCGCGACCATCCAAAATTGAAGCGACGGCCGACGCTGAAGCAGTTCTGCGCGTTGCAGCACGCGATCGTGTCACCCGATGGCGGAGGCTTCCACGGCAACACGGACAGCGCGTTGGCGCATGTCGGTGCACGGCGCGAAGTCGTGCTGTCGGTGCCGCACTTCCTGTTCCTGCGCAGTGCCCTGCTACGCACCGACCTGGTCGCGATGATGCCTTCGCGGATGGTGGAAGCTGATCCGGCGTTGAAGGCGGTGGAGCCGCCGATCGACGTGCCGGGATTCGAGATGATGCTGTTCTGGCACGAGCGCGTGCACCGCGATCCCGCGCATCGATGGCTGCGGGAGCGTTTGGCAGCCCTGTAGAGGCCAACCCTGGTTGGCGCTCTGCCGCTCTGGTAGATGCCAACCTTGGTTGGCGCTCTGCGTAGACCAAGGTCGACGGCTACCAAAGCAAGGACGGTCGACGGCCATCAAGCGTGGTCACAGATCCGGCAAACCCGGCGGATTGGTCTGCGACTGCGGCACGGCTTCCTCGGCCAGGTTCCAGCGCGCCAGGGCCTGCGCATAGGTGCCGCTGCGGATCTGCGTGTTCAACGCTGCGGTGATCGCATCGGCCAGGCCGCTGCCCTTGCGGGTGGTCGCCGAGATCGCCGCGGCATCCGGCCAGCCACCGGGGAACAGCCCCACCCGGCGCACCTTGCCGTCGCGTGCGGAGTACGCACCCGTGGCGTTCGGCTCGAACGACACATCGGCGCGGCCGGTGATCACCGCCAGCCGCCCCACCACGGCATCGTCGAAGTACTGGTACTCCACCGGCTTCAGGCCGGCGGCGATGTTCTGCTGGTCCCAGTGCCGCAGGATCTGGTCCTGGTTGGTGCTCGCCCCGACCACCACCTTCAGCCCGGCCACGTCGGCCGGCTTCTCGATCTTCTGGATCGGCCCGTCGGTGCGGGTGTAGATGCCCAGCAGGTCGAACCGGTAGCTGGAGAAGTCGAACTTCTTCTTGCGCTCCTCGGTCACCGTCACATTGGACAGCACCGCATCGTACTTGCCGGATTCCAGCCCCAGCGGCCAATCCGGCCATGCCACCGGCACCAGCACCAGCTTCAGGCCCAGGCCATCGGCGATCAGCTTGGCGATGTCCGGCTCGACACCCACCACCTGCTTGCTGTCGGCACCGTAGTCGGCCAGCGGCAGCTGCGCCGGATGGGTTGCCACGGTCAGCACACCGGGGGTCACGAAACGGTAGCCCGCCGGAATCAACGCCTGCGCCTTCGGGTCGGGCGTGCCGGTCAGCGCAGGCGCATCGGCACCGGCCAGGGTCACACTGGCGGCAGGCGCATCAGCGGGCGCGCGCACGCGGGAGTAAACGATGCCGGCGATGCCGATGACCAGCACAGCGCCGATCAACAGGGTGCTGCGCGAGGGGCGGCGGGATGCTGCAGGGCTCATGGAAGTCCTTGGGAGTTACAGGGTCTTGGCCAGGAAATCGGCCGTACGTTGCTGGCGTGGGCGCTCGAACAGCGCCTCCGGGCTGCCCTGCTCGATCACCCGCCCCTGATCCATCATCACCACGGTGTCGGCCACGCGGCGGGCGAAGCTCAGTTCGTGGGTGACGATCACCAGGGTGGTGCCGGAGCTGGCCAGCTCCTCGATCACGCTCAGCACTTCGGCCACCAGTTCCGGGTCCAGCGCCGATGTCGGCTCGTCAAACAGCAGCACCTTCGGCTGCAGCGCCAGTGCACGCGCAATGGCGATGCGCTGCTGCTGGCCACCGGACAGCTGCCGCGGGAAGGCATCGGCCTTGTCGGCCAGGCCGACACGCTGCAGCAGGTCGCGCGCCTGCTGCTCGGCCTGCGCACGCGCCAGGCCACGCACCGCGATCGGCGCCTCGATGATGTTTTCCAGCGCGGTCAGGTGCGGGAACAGGTTGAAGCCCTGGAACACCATGCCGACCTCGGCACGTCGGCGGCGGATCTCGCGCTCGGGCAGCTCGTACAGCGTGTCCCCGTCGCGGCGGTAGCCGATCAGCTGCCCGCCCACGGTCACATAGCCACCGTCGGCGCGCTCGAGATGGTTGATCAACCGCAGCAGGGTCGATTTGCCCGCGCCCGAAGGACCAATCAGCACGGTCACGCTGCCGGCGCGCAGCTCAAGGTTCACATCCTCCAGCACCGTCTGTTCGCCGAACACCTTGCCGACACCGTGCAGCGCCACCGCGGCGCCCTGCCCGGGCTCGACCTGGGCCGCGACACGCGGTCGGCTGGCCACGCGCGGTTCCCCCTGCGCTGCGGGCCTTACCGGTGAGGACACCCGCGAGATGCTGCGCTCGCGCTGCAGCTGGCCACGCGCGAAACGCTGCTCCACCCGCCGCTGCAGCAGCGACAGCACGGTGAGAATGACCAGGTACCAGACCGTGGCCACCATCAGCAGCGGCACCACTTCCAGATTGCGCCGGTAGATCACCTGCACGGTGTAGAACAGCTCCGGCAACGCCAGCACGTAGACTACCGACGTGCTCTTGGCCAGGCCGATCACATCGTTGAAGGCCGCCGGCAGGATCGAGCGCATTGCCTGCGGCAGGATGATGCGGCGTACCTGGCGACCGCGCGGCAGGCCCAGCGCCGCGGCGGCTTCGTACTGCCCATGGTCGACCGAGAGGATACCGCCACGGATCACTTCGGCCGAGAACGCCGCCTGGTTCAACGTCAGGCCCAGCACCGCCGCGGTGAACACACCGATCAGCTGCGTGGTCGGGTACGAGAACAGGCTGATGCCGGTGAACGGCACGCCCAGTTCGATGGTGCTGTAGAGATAGCCGAGGTTGTTCAGCAGCAGCAACAGCACCAGCAGCGGAATTGAACGGAACAACCACACGTACCCCCATGACACCGCCGACAGCAGCGGCGAGCCGGAGACGCGGGCCAAGGCGAGCAGCGTGCCGAGCGCGAAGCCCAGGCCGGTGCCCAGCGCGGTCAGCAGCAGGGTGCGGCCCAGCCCTTCCAGCACCGGGCGCGCGAAGAACCATTCGGCAAACGTGCCCCAGCCCCAGCGCGGATTGCCCAACACCGACTGCAGCCCGATCAGGATCAGGGCCAGCGCAAGCACCGTGCCGACGGTCTGCAGCGGATGCCGCGCCGGTACGATCTTCAAGGCGGGTGCGGGTGCGCTTGCTGGGCGGGCGGCGATGCCCTCCAGCGCGGTGGAAGGCGTGCTCATGTATGGGCTCCGTGCAGCAGTGCAGCACTGGCCGCCGGCAACGGCGCCGACGCGTGCAGGTGTTTCTCGAATGGCAGATGGGCGATGGACTCCGGGTCCGCCTGCAGATCGAACAGCGCGGTGTAGCCATGGCTGAGGTACAGGCCCACCGCCTCGGGCTGGCGGAAGCCAGTGGTCAGGAACACGCGGCGATAGCCCTGGCGTGCGGCCTGGTCTTCCAGCTCCTGCAGCACGCGACGGGCAATGCCCTGGCGGCGCAGGCCGGGCAGCGTCCAGATCCGCTTGAACTCGGCGGTGTGCGCATCGCGGTGCGGCATGAAGGCCCCGCCGGAGATGGCGACGCCATCGCGTAGCAGCAGCACGAAGGCCCCCACCGGTGCGGCAAACGCCTGCGCCGGGTAGCGCTGCAGCTCCTCGCGTGCACTCCCGCCGACGCGCCCGCGCACATCGGCGTAGCGGCTGTCGTACTCCTGCTCCAGGCCATCGAACAGCGGCCGCGCCAGCGGGTCATCCACCGAGGTGTAGAGGAAACGCTCGTTGTCGAACTGCACGCTCATGCCGCGTCCTCCACCAGGTAGTGCTCGGCCAGGCGCGCCCACAGGCTGGCTGCCGGGGCGATGGCTGCGTCGTTGAACACGTAGCGCGGGCTGTGCAGCGGCGCGCTGTCGCCGTTGCCAACGAAGACGAAGCTGCCAGGCCGCGCCTGCAGCAGGAAGGCAAAATCCTCGCTGGCCGTACGCGGCGCGAACGTCGGCACCACCTGCGCGTCACCAAAGCCCTGCCGCGCGACCTCGCGGATGTAGGCGGTCTCCTGCGGGTGGTTGATCACGCTGGGGAAGCCGCGCGGGAATTCGATCTCGGCACGCGCACCAAACGCAGCGGCGGTCTGCTCGGCAATGTCGGTGACCCGGCGGCGCAGGGTGTCGCGCACTTCCGGCAGGTAGGCGCGCACGGTCAGCTTCAGCTCCACCACGTCGGGAATCACGTTGGCCGCCTGCCCGCCGTGGATCGAGCCCACGGTGACCACGCCCATCTGCCGCGGGTCCACGTTGCGCGAGACCACGCTCTGCAGCGCAGTGATGATGTGCGCGGCAACCAGGATCGGGTCGACGCTGCCCTGCGGCTCTGCGCCATGGCCGCCCTTGCCGATCACCTTCAGCCGCGCCCAGTCCACCGATGCCATCGCCGGCCCATCGACGAAGCCGAAGTGCCCCACCGGCACGCCCGGCCAGTTGTGCAGGCCGTAGATGGCATCCACCGGGAAGCGCTCGAACAGGCCGTCCTCGATCATCTTCGAGGCACCCGAACCGGTCTCTTCGGCCGGCTGGAACACAAGCTGCAGGGTGCCATCGATGCGCCCGTGATGGGCCAGGTAGTGCGCCGCCGAAAGCAGGATGGCGGTGTGGCCATCGTGGCCGCAGGCGTGCATCAGGCCTTCGTTCTGGCTGGCATAGGCCAGGCCGGACGCCTCCTGGATCGGCAGTGCGTCGATGTCCGCGCGCAGGCCCAGCCGGCGACTGCCCTGCCCACGCTGCAGCGTGCCCACCACGCCGGTGCCACCGACGCCCGTGGTCACCGCATAGCCCCACTCCTGCAGCAGCTCGGCCACGCGGGCGCTGGTGCGATGTTCCTCGAACGCCAGTTCGGGGTGGCGGTGCAGATCGTGGCGCAGGGCGATGGCTTCTTCGGCGCGTGCTGCGATCTGCGGCAGCACACCGATCGTTTCATCGTGTCGGCGGGCGTGGCCCGGGGCGACCGGCAGTTCTCCGCTCATCGTCCTACCCCACCTTCCGCGCCGGCTCGGCGTCGCTCGCATGGCGGCTGGCCTTGCGCGGCAGGCCCAGATGGTCGCGCAGGGTCTGCCCCTGCAGCTCGCGCTGGTGGTAGCCACGCGCCTGAAGAATCGGCAGCACCAGCTTCACGAAATCATCCAGGCCCTCGCGCTGCGCGGCAAAACCCAGGATGAAGCCATCGCTGGCACCGGCATCGAACCAGCGGATCAGTTCGTCGGCCACGTGCTGCGGCGTGCCGATGAAGTTCGGCCGCGGGCTGACCGCCTGCAGCGCCACCTGGCGCAGGGTCAGGCCCTGCTCGCGGGCGTCCTGCTTGATGCGGTCGGTGGTGGAGCGGAACGAGTTGCTGCCGATGTCGCCCAGCTCAGGGAACGGCGCATCCGGGTCGTACTGGCTGAAATCATGGTGGTCGAAGAAGCGCCCCAGATAGGCCAGCGCATCGTCCAGGCTGGCCAGCGCGGCAATGGCCTGGTACTTGGCCTCGGCCTCGGCCGCCGTATGACCAACGATGGGGCCGATGCCGGGGAAGATCTTCACGTCGTTGCCGCTGCGGCCATGGGCGATGGCCGAATTCTTCACCTTCTGGGTAAACCCACGCGTCTCTTCCAGCGAAGGCGAATGGGTGAACACCGCATCGGCGTACTTGCCGGCCAGCGCGATGCCATCATCGGACGAACCTGCCTGGAAGATCACCGGCTGCCCCTGCGGCGAGCGCTGGATGTTCAACGGGCCTTCCACCTGGAAGAACTTTCCCTTGTGGTCCAGGCGGCGGAATTTCTCCGGCGCGAAGAAGGTGCCGCTGTCGCGCTCACGCACGAAGGCATCGTCATCCCACGAATCCCACAGGCCCTGCACCACGTCCAGGTACTCATCGGCAATCTGGTAGCGCAGCGCATGCTCCGGGTGCGGGCGGCCGTAGTTGCGGCCCGAGCCTTCCAGTGGCGAGGTCACCACGTTCCAGCCGGCGCGGCCACCGCTGAGCAGATCCAGCGAGGCGAACTGGCGGGCGACGGTGAACGGATCGCTGTAGGAGGTCGACAGCGTGCCGGCGAGGCCGATCTTCTTCGTCGCGGTCGCCAGCGCGGACAGCAGCGAAATCGGCTCGAATCGGTTGAGGAAGTGCGGGATCGACTTCTCGTTGATGTACAGGCCATCGGCAACGAAGCCGAAGGCAATGCCGTTGTCCTCGGCGGTGCGCGCGATGTCGATGTAGAACTGCAGGTTGACGCTGGCGTCGGTCGGGTTCGAGGGATGCTTCCAGGCATGCATGTGGCTGCCGGGGCCCTGCAGCATGATGCCGAATGGAATGTGGCGCGGAGGGGTGCTCATGGGGGTCGCTCCTGCAGGTCAGGCCACCGCCGCGCGCGGCGCGGCCGACAGCAGTTCAAGGGATGTCAGGCGGGCATCCAGGTCGGTCACGGGGGTGTCGAGGATGAATTCACCCACCCCGAAGCGCCGGTGCAGTGCGTCCAGTTCGCCCCGCACGTGCGCGGCATCACCGGACAGCACGCTGGGACGGGCTTCCTCGATGCGGAAATCGCTCACCCCGACCTGCCGCGCGTACTCGGCGGCGGCTTCCGGGCTGGGCAGGTTCACCGTCTGACCCGGGCCGAGGTGCAGCTTGTAGACGCGCAGTGCACCGATGTGGCGTGCGGCGGCTTCGCTCGTGGGCGCAGCGAAGGCGACGGTGGCCAGCAGCGGCGGCTGTGCAGACACCGCGCGATAGGCCTCGAACGCCGCTTCGATATGGGCTGGATCGCCATCGAAGTGCGCGGCATAGACGAAGCGCCAGCCGAGCTCGGCCGCCTGTCGCGCGCTCTGCGGGCTGGCGCCCAGCAGGAAGCGTTCGGGTGCACTGTGTGGCACAGGCCGCGCCTGCGCGTCTTCCTGCGTGCCGGACAGATAGCCTTCCAGATCACGCAGCTGCTGGGCGAAGTCGGCGAAGGCCGGTCGACCCGCGGCCAAAGCTGCGGTCGAGGCCGGCAGCCCACCGGGGGCCTTGCCCACGCCCAGATCCACGCGGCCCGGCGCCAGCGCTGCCAGCAGGTTGAAGTTTTCGGCCACCTTGTACGGTGCGTAGTGGCGCAGCATCACCCCGCCGCTGCCGATGCGGATGCGCCGGGTCTGCGCCAGCACCCACGCCGCCAGCACTTCCGGCGCCGGGCTGGCGAGGGTCGGTGCGGCATGGTGTTCGGCGAACCAGTAGCGGTGGTAGCCGAGTTGTTCGGCACGCTGCGCCAGCTGCAGGCTGTTGCGCAGTGCCTGCTCCGGCGTGCCACCGTCGGCCACCGGGCTCTTGTCCAATACGCTGATCAGGTAGCTCATGCGCGCGTCCTCGCTCAGGGATGGGCCACGGGAATGCCGAGCAACCCGTTCAGGGCAGCCAGGATGGGTTCGGCACCGGACACGTACTGGCGCTCGTGGTGGGCACCGTTGGCGTGTTCGCTGTGCACGCCCTGCGGCAGCACCAGCTTGGGCAGCGACTGGTCCTGTTCGCCGATCTCGGCAATCACTTCGCGGCGCGGCCGTGCAAAGCCGATCCGGCGCACGTCCAGGTGTGCATCCAGGCCATCGATGCTCGACAGCGCGCCTTCCAGCAGCAGGCTGTGGCGGCAGAAGAAGCGCTGACCGGGCAGCTGGCCGTCCTCGAATTCGCGGTCCATCAGGAACAGGATGGGTTTGGGGGTTGCGTCTACAGCCACGGGGTCGTCCTCATCAGGTCCGGCACCGCAGTGCCGCTTCGTCTTCGATGCTAGAGAAGGCCGGCGCTGCATCTGCGCCATCGCGCGACAATCGGCGGTCAGATCCGGCCACGCAGATGCGCCTTGGCCATAAGCAAAGCGCCGCCGGTTATGCCGCGCGCTCGCCGCTCACGCGATACGCCGCAATGGCGCGGGTGCAGCGACCGCCTGCACCGTTAGGCGCCCAGCGGCACGATCGGCCGCCAGCGCGATGCGCGCCTGCAGCGCCGCGCTGTTGATTTGCGCGCCATCGAAGTCGGCCGGTGTGGCATACACCCCGATCGGCAGCGTGTGCGCCTGCAGGAAACTGAACAACGGGCGCAGCTGGTGGTCGATCACCAGTGCATGGCGCTCGCTGCCACCGGTGGCGGCCAGCAGCACCGGCGTGTCCACCAGCGCCTCCAGCTCGATGAAATCCACCAGGTGCTTGAACAGCCCCGGGTAGGAACCGCGATACACCGGCGTGGCCACCACCAGCAGATCCGCCGATTCCACCGTGGCCAGTGCCTGCTCAACGGCCGGCTCAACTTCGGCACGCGTCAGCGACTGGCCCAGCGATCGCGCGATCGGCGCCAGCTCCACCAAGGTGACGCTGGCATGCAGGCGCTCCTGCAGTGCGTCCAGCAGGTGCCGCACCAGCAGCAGCGTCCGCGACGTCGCCGAACTCGACGGCGAACCAATCAATGCAACCACGTTCAATGCAGATGACATGCAATGCTCCTTTCAATCAAAACCGGAAATTGACCCGCCCGTACCAGAACGCACCCACGGTGCTCAGCACATCGCCGGTATCCCAAGTGGTCTCGATGCTGGCCACGTCGCTGGCGCTGCGTGCGTACTCGGGCACCTTGCGGGTGCGCTTGTCGAACAGGTTGTTGATGCCCAGCGCCGCGCTCCAGCCGCCGCCCAGCTCGACGCCGCCGGACAGATTGGTCACCAGCGCAGGCGGCTGCTTGTATTCCACGCCGTTGTTCAGGCGCTTGATCGGGCCGTAGTAGGTGAAGTCCAGGTTCGAGCGCCAGCGTCCGTTCTGCCAGCCCAGGCCCGCCACCTGCGTGTAGCTGGGCGTGCGGAAGCGCAGTGCGTATTCGCTGGATTTCGTCAGCAGGTTGATGTTCGGCAGGCCCTGCAGCGCGGCAGGAATGTCGCTGACCTTCTGGATGGTGGTGCGGCCGACGTTGGCCGCGTAGGTCCAGCGCAGCTTGCCCCACGCGGTGTCCTGGTTCGCTTCCAGGGTCAGCTCCACGCCGCGCGTACGGGTATTGCCGACGTTGGTGAAGTAGCTGGCATAGAACGCATCGCCGGGCAGGATGCTGATGCCGGCCGTGCCCAGCAGCGCATCGATGGTGTTCTTCTGCGCCGCGGTCAGCACCGTGCCGCTGTTGTCGGTGATGTTGGCCGGGTCCTGCGCGTTGTAGCCGATCTGGCTGGACTGGCCCAGCTGCCCGCGGATGTCGATCTGGTAGGCATCCACCGCCAGATGAAAGGCCGGGCTCGGGTCCCAGGTCACACCCAGGCTGTAGTTGGTGGCTTTCTCCGGCTTCAGCGG
This sequence comes from Stenotrophomonas sp. STEN087, assembly GCF_056759115.1. Lineage (NCBI taxonomy): Bacteria > Pseudomonadati > Pseudomonadota > Gammaproteobacteria > Lysobacterales > Lysobacteraceae > Stenotrophomonas > Stenotrophomonas sp. STEN087. Next base: position 51,998 of record NZ_JBRRCR010000006.1, read on the forward strand.
CGTCGCGCCGAGGGCAATGGCCGCCGGCGATGACACCTGCGCGACCAGCGTGGTGCCGCACGGGCAGCTGCCGGTGGCCTGGTAGAACTGTGCCCCCAGGCTGGGCGCATGGAAGCCGTTGCTGACCGTCGCGCGCACGCCGAGCGCATCGGTGAAATCAAAGCGCGTGGTCAGGCGCCCGGTCGACACGCTGCCGAAGTCCGAATGGTCTTCCCAGCGCGCGGCCGCATCCAGGTACCAGCGCGAGGTGATGTTGCTGGCCGCGCCCACGTACACCGCCTTGCTGTTGCGCGTGGCCTTCACCGCATCGGCAGTGGAGTAGCCGACGAAGGCCGCGGCACCGAAACCGGTGTACGACTCCCACTGCCCTGCCCCGCGTTTGTACTGTTCGTGCTGGTACTCGGCGCCGGCGCTCACTTCCAGCGGCGAAGCCAGTGCCGCCACTTCAAAGCCACGACGCAGGTCGAGGTTGGCGATGCCCTGCTGGTAGTCCAGCTTGCCGTCGTAGAAATCGGTGGGCGAGCCCGGGTACGGCAGCGAGAAGTTGGCCGAGTTGCGCGTGTAGGTGCGCACTGTGCTGCGGTTGCCGGTCAGGCTGGCATCGTAGTCCCAGCCCGCCAGCTGGCCCTTCACCCCGGCACTGCCGGTGTACTGCTTTTCCTTGGTTTCCAGCACCGGCAGGAAGCCGTCGGGCCAGACGCTCAGCACGCTCGGTGCCTTGTAGGTGGTGAAGATGGTCGCCGGCAGGCGGAAGTTCTGGATCGCCTGCGCGCTGCGGTCGCTGGCCGTTGCCGTGGCATAGAACTGGGCGTTCTCGCCCAGGCCGTGGCCAGCATTCAGCGTGAAGGACTTCAGCGAATACGACGGCGAACTGAGGATGGTGTTGGCTTCGGCATCGCGCGTGGCCTCGGCCGGGTTCGGCGTGGCACCGGCGGGAAGCTGGTTGTTCGGCCGCAGGGCAACCAGGTTGCCGTTGGCATCCACCGCTGGGTAGCTCAGGTAGCCGTCGATGTAGCGGCGCGTGCGGATGGCGTGGTGCTGGCGGGTGGTTTCGCCGGACAGGTTGACGAAGCCATCCTCACCCCACGGCAGGCCGACGTTCGCGCGCACGCTGCTACGCGTGCCGTCGCCATCGATGCTCTGCCCGCTTTCCACCGAGACGTCGCCACCGTGCGCCTGCGATTTCAGGATCACGTTGACCACGCCGGTGATGGCATCGGAGCCGTAGATGGCCGAGGCACCATCGCGCAGCACTTCCACATGGTCGATGGCCGCCACCGGAATCAGCGCGAGGTCGGCCCAGGCATGGCCGGGATAGCCGCCGCCATTTGCACCGCTGACATAGGCGCTGGCGTTGCGGCGTTTGCCGTTCACCAGCACCAGCGTGTAGCCCGGCGACAGGTTGCGCAGCTGGTAGCCGCGGATCAGGCTCTCCTGGTCGCTCTGGTAGCCACCGATCTGGCTCAGCGACGGCAGGCTTCGCTGCAGCGCTTCGAGCAGGTTGGCCTGCCCGGTAGCCGCCAGATCCTCGGCGGAGATCACGTCGATGGGCGTGGAACTGTTCTTGACCGTGCGCGTGCTGGAGCGTGAGCCAGTCACCACCACTGCATCCAGGGTGGAGGCGGCCAGCGTGGCGGACGTGGCCGTCGCCGTGTCTGCGGGGGCATCTGCCTCGGCAGCATGGGCAGTGGCAGCGGCCAGTGCGGCTGCGATCAGGACAGCAAGGGTATTCAGGACAGGCGAATGGGTGGCAGGCATGGGGGCTCGTGGGGGTGGGCTGGAGACACACGTCCATTCAAAGACCCCGACCGACGACGCAACAGCCGATATCGCGTCACCCAACCGTCATATCCGGCCAGCCACATGACCGCTGGTAATGACCTTACGCAAGGGGTGATGCCAGGGGTCGGATCCCTTCCGCAGGAAGGGCTCTGACCCCGATTCCCGCACCCGGCCGTCTGCGGGGTCAGAGCCCGTCCTGCGGACGGGATCCGACCCCATCCATATGCCCCGCCGGCATCTGCACATGCCCGCACGCCACTGCGCGCACTGCGGCCGCCTCGGTAGCATCAAGCCATGAGCATCGACCCGACCGCGCCCACCGTCGCCATCGTGGCCTGCCACGGCCAGGGGCTGTTCGAGTTCGGCTGCGCGGTCGGCCTGTTCGCGCCCATCCGCCCGGAACTGGGCGTGGCCTGGTACCGCACCCAGCTCTGCGCCGGCGAACCCGGTGCACTGCGCATGTTGGGCAGCGCACAGGTGCAGCTGCCCTACTCGCTCGATGCCATCGACGACGCCGACATCATCGTCATCCCCGGCTGGCGCGAGCCCAGCGAACGGCCACCGCAGGCGCTGCTGGATACGCTCATCCGCGCCCACGCGCGTGGCGCACGCATCACGTCCATCTGCTCGGGCGCGTTCGTGCTGGCCTGGGCCGGCCTGCTCGATGGCCGCCAGGCCACCACCCACTGGCGGCTCACCGAAGCGCTGGCGCGCGACTTCCCGCGCATCCACGTGCGCGAGGATGTGCTGTACGTCGACACCGGCGACATCATCACCTCGGCTGGCTCGGCAACCGGCATGGACATGATGCTGCACATGGTCCGCAAGGATTACGGCGCGCGCGTGGCCAACCTCGTTGCCGAGCGTCTGGTGCTGGCACCGTGGCGCGATGCCGAGCGCAGCCAGCGGGTCAGCCGGGCCATTCCCAACGGCAAACCCACGCGGCTGGCCAAGCTGATGGAATGGATGCGCCACAACCTGCGCGAGGCGCATTCGCTGGGCAGTCTTGCCGAGCAGGCGGCGTTGAGCCAGCGCACCCTGCAGCGGCAGTTCCTCGAAGCCACCGGCCTGTCACCCATCGACTGGCTCATCCGCGAGCGCGTGGCGTTTGCCCGCGAGCTGCTGGAATCCACCGACCGTTCGCTGCAGTGGGTGGCCGAGCAGGCCGGCTTCGGCTCGCAGGAATCCTTCCGCCGGCATTTCCGCGGGCTGGTCCATGCCAGCCCGACGGAATACCGCAACCTGCATCGCGGTGCGCTCAGTGCGGATCGGCTGGTGGGATGCTGATCCCCGCGCTCACGAACGCACAGCTCGCGCATGGATGCGCCAGCACTGCGCGGCGAAGCCGATCACGAACACCACCGCACAGCCCAGCAGCACCTGCAGCACCACCGGTGCCAGCGGCGCGGCGGCAATGGGATGGCCCACCGGCACGCGGGTCAGCGTCTCGTTGGTGCCCGGCACCAGCGACAGCAGGAAGCTGAAGGACAACGCGAACGTCGACAGGTACGGCGCCAACCGGCCGAGAAAACGAAGCCGCCCCGCCAGCACGCCGCCGAAGGCAACCAGCAGCACGATCACCCCGAACGCATGGCCGGGGTTCAATCCGCCGGTGCTGGAAACGGTGAAGGCCGTCGCGACCGACAGCACCAGGCCCAGCAGGTAGAGCTTGCCCGAGCGCGTGGCCGGGTCGATTGCGCGATGGCGGATGAAGGCATACAGGCCGGCAAGAACCGGGATCAGGCTGACGGCGGTGTGGATCGCGCCGAGGGTGGACAGGGGGTGTGCCATGGGATGTCTCCGAGGATGATTGAACCTACTAGTAGGTAGGCCAGAAAGGTATAAAGAAGGCCCGCGCTGCCGCAGGCCCATCACACAAACCTCAGGCCGCCGCGCTGACCCGCGCGATGGCCAGGCGCGCCAGCGCCGCGAACGTGGCCGCATCCCCCAGGCCACGCGCGGCCAGCATCGCGCCGTGCACCGATGACATGAACGCCTTGGCTTCTTCCGCCGCCGAACCCTGCAACCGCAGTTGGCCCGTCGCCGCGCCCTTCTCCAGGGTCAGCGCCAGCCAGCCGCTGAGATCCTCGAAATGGCCGCGCACTTCATCGGCGATCTCGGCCGGAATCATCGGCGCCTCCGCGGCCAGCATCGCGCAGATGCAGAACGAGGAGGTGCCGCCGGCAATGCAGCTGGACCAGTAATCCACGTAGGCATTGAGCTCCTGCAGCGGGTCGCCCAGCTGCCGGTCGAGCAGCGCCAGGCCCTCGCGCGCCTCGGCCCGGTAGAGCACCACCACCGTCCGCACCAGATCCGCCTTGCTGGGGAAGTGGTGGTGGATGCTGGCCTTGCTGATGTTCACCCGCGCCGAGATGTCGGCGTAGCTGAAACCGTTGTAGCCGCCGGCTTCCAGCAGCGAACGGGCGTGGGCGAGGATCTCGTGGGCTTTGGGGGAGAGCGGGTCTTTCATGGAGCTCCACCCTACTAGTAGGTAGATTCACTGTCAATACGCCGGGCATGGCCCGGCGCTACCGGGAGTCGTGGCCTTGCGCCCCTGTTGGCTGGGGATCTTGGCCTCGAGACCCTGCTGGTGGGTGCCGACCGTTGGTCGGCACGGTGTCGGGTCCGCGGGCCATAGCCCGATGCTCGCCAGGCATTGCCTGGCGCTACCGGGGGCGACTCCCTCAATGCGATGACACATACACCGCATCCACCGGCGCCGGCGGCAGGGCGAAGCTGCGCCGCATTCGCGCCACCTCGGCCGCCGGCGGCAGCGCGAACAACCGCTTGAACTCACGATTGAACTGCGAGGCGCTGGCGTACCCGACCCCCAGCGCCGCCGCCTCGGCCGTCATGCCCTGGCGCAGCATCAGCAGGCGCGCCTGGTGCAGCCTGGTCGACTTCACGTACTGCATCGGCGAGGTACCGGTGATCGCACGGAAGTGATCGTGGAAGGTCGGCACGCTCATCTCCGCCTCCGCCGCCAACGCGTCCACATCCAGCGCCGTCGCGTAGGCCGCATGGATACGCCGCAGGACCTTGCTGATGCGGCCAAAGCGCCCGCGCATCGCCAGTGCCTCGCGCATCGCGCCGCCCTGTGCACCGGTCAGCACGCGGAAATACAACTCGCGCACCAGCGCCGGGCCGAGCACCGCCGCCTCCAGAGGATCGCCCAGCGCCTCCAGCAGACGCAACACGGTGGCCTGCATCGCCGGCTCCATCGGGCTGGCCATCATGCTCTGCGCCGGTGCTGGCACAGCATCCGCGTGCGCCTCCAGCTCCAGCATCAGATCCGCGGCCAGTTGAAGGTCGAGGTGCAGGTAGATCGCCAGCAGCGGCGCGTCGGCGCTCGCCTCGGTTTCCATGGTGAACGGCACCGGCACTGACACCGCCAGGTAGTGCTGCGCGTCGTACTGGTAGACCTTCGCGCCCATGTAGCCGCGCTTCACGCCCTGGCAGACGATCACGATGCCCGGGTCATACAGCACCGGCGTCCGCGCCAGCGGCCGGTCCGAGCGCAGCAGGCGCACGCCCGGCAGGGCCGTCAGCGTGTAGCCCTCCTGCGTGGCCTGCGCCTGCAGCAGGCCGACCATGCGCGCCTGCAGCGACGATTCAACAGCGGGCACGGGCACCTCAGAGGAATAGGCAAGAATGACCGAATCCTAGGTCTGGGCCGCCTTCCAGGCAAGCACTAACGTGCAAGTCCCGCAACCGAGACCCATGACCATGACGACCTCCCGCCTCTTCCTCATCACCGGCGTCAGCAGTGGCTTCGGACGTGCCCTGGCCGAGCAGGCCCTGCAGGCCGGCCATCGCGTGGTCGGCACCGTGCGCAGCGAAAACGCCCGCAGCGACTTCGACGCCCTCGCCCCCGGCAAGGCCTTCGCGCGCCTGCTCGATGTCACCGATGCCACGGCCATCGATGCGCTGGTACGCCATATCGAAACCGACATCGGCGCCATCGACGTGCTGGTCAACAACGCCGGCTATGGCCACGAAGGCGTGCTCGAGGAATCGACACTCGCAGACCTGCGCCAGCAGTTCGAGGTGAACGTGTTCGGCCCGGCCGCCCTCATCAAGGCCGTACTGCCGCACATGCGCGCGCGCCGCCGCGGCCACATCCTCAACATCACCTCCATGGGCGGCTTCATCACGATGCCGGGCATCGCCTGGTACTGCGGCAGCAAGTTCGCGCTGGAAGGCATCAGCGAAGTGCTGGCCAAGGAAGTGGCCGGCTTCGGCATCCACGTCACCGCCGTCGCGCCCGGTTCGTTCCGCACCGATTGGGCCGGCCGCTCGATGGTGCGCTCGCCACGTGCGATCGAGGATTACGACGCTCTCTTCGACCCCGTCCGCAGCGCGCGCGAGGCCAAGAGCGGCCAGCAGCTGGGCGACCCGGTCAAGGCCGCGCAGGCCATGCTGCAGCTGATCGATAGCCCTGCCCCGCCCACCCACCTGCTGCTGGGCAGCGATGCGGTGCAGCTGGTGCGCGGCAAGCTGCAGGATCTGGCTGCCGGCATCGAGGCGTGGGAGGGACTGAGCCGTTCCACCGATGGCTGAGCTGGCCTGGCCGCTGCACTCGCCGGGCATGGCCCGGCGCTACCCGCGCACGACCCAGTTGGTGAGTGCCGACCGTTGGTCGGCACACCGCCGGCTCCCTGGTCCGCGCCCCTTTCGGTGGGTGCCGACCGTTGGTCGGCACGCTGCCTGGCCCCTGGTCCACGTGAAGGCCGCGCGCACGGTTCGCCCTCCCCCCGGTTGTAGCCTGAGCGCCTACCAGCAGCCAGGGAGGCGCGAGGGTGAATGCATCGATCCGGCAGGTGAACCTGCAGCGGCTGATCCTCGCGCTCGCCACGCTGTCGGCACTCGTCATGCTGGCCAATACGCTGTGGGCCAGCTACCAGGTGCAGCACCAGCAGCTCGTCGAAAAGAGCCTGGAAGCCAACCGCGTGTACGCCCACTCGCTGGCCCAATCCACCCAGCACTTCGTATTGAACGCGCAGCAGCAGCTCGCGCTTGGAGCCGAGCGGCTCAGTCGTGGCCTCGGCCAACCGACCGCGCATGACGATGAAGTCGAGCGCATCAAGCTGCAGACCGATGCCTTCAACAGCGTCATCGCGGTGAACGCGCAGGGCATGGTGGTCGGCACCTCGCCCTCGCTGCCGGAACTGCAGGGCAAGGCGCTCACCAGCGCCGCCAACCGCAAGGCGCTGCAGCAGCGGCTGCCGATGGTCAGCGATCCGTTCATGGCCCACACGGGGAACCTGGTCGTCACCCTCTCGCACCCGGTGTTCGATGCCGACGGCGAGTACGCCGGCTACATCACCGCCTCCATCCACCTGCGCGACCCGAACGTCCTGCATTCCCTGCTCGGCACGCACCCCTACGAGGATGGTTCGTACCTGTACGTGGTCAGCCGCGATGGCACCGTGCTCTACCACCCCGAGCCGGACCGGGTCGGACAGCCTGCCACCCGCAACGCCGCCGTCGATGCCCTCAGCCAGGGCCGCGCCGGCGCACTGCATTCGCACAACAGCCACGGCGTGCGCATGCTGGCTGGCTTCGCACCGGTGCCCGCCGCCGGCTGGGGCATCGTCGCCCAGCGCCCCATCGAGGCCGCCACCGCGCCCATGGGCAGCCTGTTCGGCACCGTGCTGCGCAATGCCGCGCCGCTGGGCCTGCTGTCGCTGGTATTGATCTGGCTGTGCTCGCGACGCATCGCCGCGCCGCTGCAGCAGCTGGCCCGGCACGCGCAGGAAGGCGATGTCGGCGCCGCCATGTCCCGGGTCAAGGCGGTCAATTCCTGGTATTTCGAAGCCGCCCAGCTGAAGCAGGCGGTGCTGGTCAGCTTCCGCAACCTCAGCGACCGCATCGGCAAGCTCGACCTGGCCGCACTTACCGATCCCCTCACCCAGCTGCTCAACCGGCGCGGGCTGGAACGCGCGCTCAGTGCGCTCACTGCCTCTGGCGTGCCGTTCGGGGTCATCACCCTCGACGTGGACCACTTCAAGGAGGTGAACGACCGCCACGGCCACGAGGCCGGTGACCAGGTCATCGCCGGCGTTGCCCAGAGCATGCGCGCCAATGCCCGCCCGCAGGACGTGCTGTGCCGCCTCGGTGGCGAGGAGTTCCTGGTGCTGCTGCCCGAGGTGAGCGCCGAGACCGCGCTGCAGGTGGCCGAGCGCCTGCGCGTCGCCATCGAAGCGCAGGCCTTCGCAGAGGTCGGGCACGTCACCATTTCCGCCGGCGTCAGCCATTATCCGGAAACCCAGGCCAACCCGGATCTGGCCATTCGCCAGGCCGACAAGGCGCTGTACCGGGCCAAGCACGGCGGCCGCAACCAGAGCGTGCTCTACCGCAAGCGCAGCCAGCGGCCTCCACCGCCGTCTTGACGCGCTGCTTGCCGCGTCTACACGGCATCCCCGCCGGCCACGTGTATATCTGACACCGCCGCCTTTCCGTCAGTACCGCGGCACCCCGGCTTCCCTGCGCTACCGTTCAACCGGAATCAGCACATGGCCCCTACCCGTTCAGAAGAACGCATGTCGACGCTGGGCAGCCTGGATGTCCTGGACGACGTCGCCAGCAGCTCGCTTGACCGCCTGACCGAACTGGCCACGCGGCTGTTCCAGACCCAGGTGGCCTTCGTGTCGCTCGTGGAAACCAACCGGCAGCGGATGATTGCCCGCCAGGGGCTGGACGTCGCCGAGATGCAGATCGAGCATTCCATCTGCGCCCACACCATCCGCTCGGCCGATGGCATCGTCGTGCCTGACCTGCGCGTTGACCCGCGCTTTGCCGGCAACCCGCTGGTGGTCGAGCCGCCGCATCTTCGTTTCTACGCCGGGGCTCCGCTGGTCGCCAAGAATGGGGTAGCCATCGGCGCCCTGTGCGTCATGGACCCTGACGTCCGCACGTTCGGCGATGACGACCGCAGGCAACTGCAGACGCTGGCCATCGCGGTCATGAACGAACTTGAGCTGCGCGTGCTGACCGGCCGCCGCGATCCCGTCAGTGGGCTGCCCAATCGCCACCAGTTCTCGCTTGACTATGCCGCGTGGTCGGCGCGCGCACCGGGGCGTGCCTGCATTGCCGTGCTGGTGGACGTATTGGATCTGCCGCGCGCCAACGAGGCAGGCCAGGTGCTGGGCATGGCGCCTTTGGAAGCGCTCATCCGCCGGGCGGGTGCACGCCTCAAAGCCGCTCTGGAGGGAGTTGGCAAGGTCTACCACGTGGGCGTTACCCGCTTCGCATTCGTGCTGGAACAACCTGATCCGGACGCGGCGGAGCGGCTGGTGACCGAACTGCATGGCCGGTTGACCCGGCCCATGCTTGCCGCTGCCGTGCCGATGTCGCCGTTGTTCCATGCCGGCCTCTGCGAGGTCGAACTGGGCCTGCACACTGCCGACGATGCCCTGCGGCGCATGCTGATCGGCCTGCACTGCGCGCACAGCACCGGCGCACCGTTCTGCTGGTACTCGGCCAGCCGGGATGCCGGCTTGAAGCGCGGCTACCGCCTGGCCACCGACGCCGAGCGTGGCCTGCTCAATGAGGAGTTTCATCTGGTCTACCAGCCGCGGTACCGCGCGCTGGATCTGGTGCCGGTCGGTGCGGAAGTGCTGCTGCGCTGGCGTCATCCCGAACTGGGTGCGGTGAGCCCGGCCGAATTCATTCCCGTGTTCGAACGCACCGCCTTGATGGAAGCTGTGACCGATTGGGTGCTCGATCATGCACTCAGCCAGCTGGCACAGTGGCGTCGGGACGGCCTTTCATTGACGCTGTCCATCAACCTGTCTCCGCGCGACGTTGCGCGTGCAGGGATGGCCGACCGGCTCATCGCCCGCATCCACATGCACGGCCTGGCCTTCACGGATGTGGAAATCGAGATCACCGAGGGCGAGTGGCTGCGCGCCGATTCACCTCCCGGCGAACAGCTGAAACAGCTGGCGGTCGCAGGCGTCCGCATCGCGGTGGATGATTTCGGCAGCGGCTACAGCAACTTCGGCTACCTGACCGACCTGCCCATCAGCACGATCAAGCTGGACAAATCGATGATCGACGCCTTGTCCACCGACAGCCGCGCGCAGCTGAAGGTGAAGGCGGTCATCGGCCTGGCCCATGGCCTGGGCTACCAAACCGTGGGCGAAGGGGCGGAAACGCTCGAGCAGGTTGCCCTGCTGCAGGCATATGGCTGCGATGAAATCCAGGGCTTCGCGCTGTCGCGTCCGATCAGCGCCGCCGATCTGGCCACCTTGCACAAGGAACCCTACGCCCCGGCGTGAGCCCTACGGCTGGCTGAACGTCATTCAGGGCATTCATGTTCTCCGCACACCTTTTACGGCGGCAACGCGTCATGATGCAGCCGCAGCATCAATGCCCCTTCCCCTGGATTTCCTTTGCAGCCCTCTCCCCCTTCGGCCGGATCACCGGCCTCGCCGTCGCGTACCTTCTTTGAATACCTGGCCGTACGGGCCGGTGAGCAGTGGTTCGCGGTGGACGTCCAGGCCGCCGTCGAGATCCGCGGCCCGGAGACCTTTGACCGCCCGGTGGGCGAAGTCGGGCCCAGGCTGACCGTCCGCGGGGACGCCCTGCGCGTGGCCGATCTGCGCCGCCTCAGCGGGCTGGCCCCGTTCACCTACACTTGCGCGGCAATGGTGCTGGTGCGCGCGGGGAGTGACGTAATCGGCTTGGCCGTGGATGAGGTGGGCGACATCGAGAGCGTCCCGCGCAAGCGACTGCGGGCGGAAAATCCGCTGGGGTATGTGTTCTGCAGCCAGAGCATTGCCATGGCCGACAACGGCGAAATACCGCTGATCGACCCGATGTTGTTGATTGCCCCGTAGCCCGTGTAGAGCCGAGCCCACGCTCGGCTGTTCTTGCCCATCACGCCCGGCAACGTTGAGCCGAGCGTGGGCTCGGGCCTACAGCCCTTCTCGCCGCCCTCGCAACGCGTGCTGTAGGGTGGCCCCATCTGGCTCCTCTGCGGTGCGAATCCTTCGTTCCCCTGTCTAGCCCTCTACCGGCTCGACACATGAACTTACCTCCTGCATTCCGGGTGCTTCGCATCCGGCCGCTGCTACGCCTCAACGGCACCGTCGAGCGGGTGGAGGTGCTGCACGGCGCCTGCACCCACTGTGGACACGAGGCTAGCTATTCCCAACCCGGAGGTCTGCGGCAGGTCGGCCTGGACATCGAGTTGACCTGTGCCCACTGCGGCAACACCGGCACGTTGACCGAGGCGCGCATCTTTGCCGCGTGGGTACAACAGGTCCGGCGGGACCGCGTGCTCGTCCTCGCCGGAATCGACCCCGAAGCGCTTTACGGCCCCTAGCCGCGTCACCCTGCGCCTCGCGCGCGGTGGCCTATTGGCACACTACTTCCACATTCACCCCATCCGGGTCCAGAACATACGCCGCGTAATAGCCGGGGTGGTAGCGCTCGCGGATGCCGGGGGCTCCATTGTCGACGCCCCCTGCAGCCAGCGCCGCCTGGTGAAACGCGTCCACCTGGGCCCGCGTTGCGGCCGCAAAGGCAATGTGGGTGCCCTGCCCTGGCACGTCCTTATCGTGGAACCACAGGCAGGGGTAACCCTCAGCGCCGAAACCATGGCGCGCACCGCCTGTGGCCGTCCGCACCTGCAGCACATGCACGATGCCCAACGGTGCCAGTGCACAGGCATAGAACGCGCGGGAAACCGCCGCATCGCGCACGGCAAATTCAATGTGGTCCAGCAAGCTCATCGCACGCTCCTCATGGTGGTGTGGTGCTTCACTCCAGGTCCGCATCGATACGCGTGATACGCCCCGCCGTGTCCAGCGTCATCACCAGGCGGCCAGTCTCATGGCCGAAGTCACCCTTGAAATCGACCCGCACGCAACCCCGCCCGCGGGCGTCGGCATCCACCGCCAGAATGCGGGTCACCGTGTGGTACGCCACGAAATAGCGCGCAAGGTAGTCCCGCACGCCGGCCGCGCCGTCAAAACGGTGGCCGGTGGACGGGTCATCAATTACCGCATCCGGCGTGAACAGCGACACGGCCGCATCCACGTCGAATGCATTGGTCGCCGCCACCAGCGCGTCGGCAGTGCTGCGCATCCTTTCCATCGAAGCAGGCATACGTATCATCCTCCGTGTTGCCAGGGTTTGTGCACGAATTCCAGGCTGTAGCCATCCAGATCCCGCACCTGTGCAGCGTAGTAGCGCCGGTCGTAGTGCAGCTGTGCGCCCGGCAGGTGCATCACCGTGGCGCCCGCATCCAGCGCCGCGGCGAACGCCGCGTCCACCTGCGCGGTGGAAGCGGCGGCAAAGCCCACATGCACCGCCTGCGGTGCCGGCACGCCGTGCCGCAGCCAGAAGAACACCCGCCCACCCGCGCCGAACCCCTTCAGATCCGGGTGGCCGGGCGGGCCCTGGCGGCCGTCGTAATCCAGCCGGCGGTCGATGCCCAGCAGCGGCAGCACATGGCTGTAGAAGGCGATGGCTCGCTGCGTATCGGCAACGGTCAGAAATACATGGTCCAGCATCAGAGGGCTCCTGTGCAGTGATCAGATGACATAGCCGCCGGACACTTCCACGTTCTGCGCCGTCACCCATCCGCTGTCCACGCACAGCAGCGATGCAATGACCCGGGCCACTTCCTCCGGCTCGCCCACCCGGCCCAGCGCGGTCTGCGCCGACAGGGCGGTTTCGAACGCTGCGTCCAGGCCGCCGCCCAGCTCGGTCCGGATCGGCCCCGGCGAGACCGAGTTGACGCGAATGCCCTGCGGCCCGAACTCCTTGGCCATGTAGCGTGTCAGCACCTCCAGCCCGCCCTTGAACGCCGCATACGGCGCCACCCCGGCCGTCGCCACACGCGTGGTGGCGCTGCTGACATTGACGATGGACGCCTGCGGGCCCAGCAGCGGCAGCAGCATCTGGGTCAGGAAAAAGGGGCCTTTCAGGTGCACGTTGAACAAGCCATCAAACTGCGCCTCGCTCACCGTGGCAATGGGGTTGAACAGGCCATGGCCGGCGTTGTTCACCAGCCCGGTCAGCTGCGCGGTCGGCCAGTGTGAAGCCAAGGCATGTTCCACCTCCGCGCGGAAGCCGGCAAAGGTGTGCACCTGGCCCACATCCAGCGGCAGCGCCACAGCCAGGCCGCCTTCGTCGGCAATCTGCCGCACCACGGCCTGGGCAGCCTCTGCGTTCTGCTGGTAGGTCAGGATGATGCCGTGGCCGCGGCGTGCGCAGGCCCGCGCGGTGCTGGCGCCAATGCCGCGGCTGCCGCCGGTGATGAGGGTGATGGACATGGATACTCCGTGTTGGGGACAGCCCCCACCTTAGGCAAACGGGCCAGCAGCGGCCGCCCGGATCCTCGCCCATTCCTGCCCAATCCTGCTTTGTGCCTTGCGCACGCGCCGCGCGAAGCGTCCAATGCCGGCATGCAAACCCAGCTTGAAGAACTGCGCGCGTTGACGGCGCATGCCCAGAACCGCCGAACGGAAACGGGCATCCCGCGCGTAACGATGGTGCAGGGCGCCGTACCCGAGCACGAACTTGCCGCCGTCTACGAGCCGATGGTCAACCTGATCCTGCAGGGCAGCAAGTCGATGACCGTGGGCAACCAGACCCTGCACTACGACCCGGCCACCTACTTTGTGATGTCCGTGGATCTGCCCGCTGCCGGCGTGGTGCGCAGCAGCGCTGCCGGTGCACCGTATCTGGCGGTCGCCCTCAGCCTGGACCCGGTGCAGCTGTCGGGGCTGCTGGCCGACCTGCCCCTGCCTGCCCCGGCCGCGCAGGCCAAGGCTTTCTCCGTGGCGGACGTGACCCCGCCGCTGCTAGACGCCTGGGTGCGGCTGCTGCGCCTGATGCAGCACCCCGCCGACATTGCGGCACTGGCCCCGGCCTACGAGCGCGAAATCCTCTACCGCGTACTGCAGGGCCCGATGGGCTGGATGCTGCGCGATATCGCCAGCCCCGACAGCGCACTGGCGCGGGTCAACCACGCCATCCAGGCGATCCGCCGCGACTACGCCCGCAGTTGGCGGGTGGAAGACCTGGCCGCCGATGCGGCCATGAGCGTTTCCGCCTTCCACCGCCACTTCAAGGCGGTGACCTCCCTCAGCCCGGTGCAGTACCAGAAGCAGGTGCGCCTGCTGCAGGCACGCACGCATCTGTTGGCCTCCGGCTGCAGCGTCATCCGCGCCGCGCACACCGTGGGCTATGAAAGCCCCACCCAGTTCAGTCGCGAATACGCGCGCGCGTTCGGGCACCCGCCAGCCAAGGATGTCGCGCGCATTCAACAGCGCAGTGCCGGCAAGGGCTGACGACACCGGTCAGGCAGACGCACTCATACCTGCGCCATGCCCCCATCCACCGCCAGTTCGGCACCGGTGGTGAAGCTGCTCTCGCTGCTGCCCAGGAACAGCGCGGCCGCGGCCACTTCCTCGGCCCGGCCCAACCGCCCCATCGGCACCAGACCGGTAATCGCTTCGCGCACCTCGTCGCTCACCGCATCAAACATCGCGGTATCCACCGGCCCGGGGCTGACCACATTCACGCGAATGCCCTTCGGCGCCAGCTCATTCGCCCAGGTCCGCGCAAACGCGCGCAGTGCCGCTTTGCTCGCGCCATACACGCCGTAGCCCTTCGTTCCGATGGCCCCGGCAATGGAGCCGATCAACACGATGCTGCCACCGGCCGGCATCAGATCAAGCGCACCCTGCGCGGCAAGCAGTGCCGCGCGCACGTTCAGCGCGAAGGTGCGGTCGAACAGATCCTCGCTGACGTCGCCCAGCATCGCGAACTCGGAAATACCGGCGTTGATGACCAGCACATCGATGCGCCCGGCATCCGCACGGATGCGATCGAACACCTGTGCAAGCCCAGCCGTCGTGCCCGCATCAGCGCGAAGAGGGTGGATGCGCCCGGTTCCCGTTTCCGCAGAGGGCTGCGGCGCGGCCTCCCCGGCTGAGCGGCTGGTGGCGTACACCGTTGCGCCCTCGGCGGCGAAGCGCTGCGCGATCGCGCCACCAATGCCCGAGCCGCCACCGGTTACAAGGGCGACTTTGTCCTGCAATCTGTTCATTACGACCTCGCATGGTTAAGTGCGGTCGATGATATACAGCTTATACTTACGGCAAAATACGCACTTAAGCTAGCGTAGATATCGTGGAGTAAACCGATGCCCCGCCCTGCCCGCCCGCATACCCGTACCGACTGCGTTGCCGAAGACGCGCTGATCGATGTGCACCGTTCGCGCCCGATCCTCGAACAGATCGCCAGCAAGTGGTCGATCCTCATCCTCACCGTGCTGTGTTCGCGTCCGTCACGATTCAACGAGATCATGCGCCGGCTGGACGGCATCACCCACAAAGCGCTGGCCGATGCGCTGAAGCGGCTGGAGCGTAACGGCTTGATTCAACGGCACGTGCTGCCGACCACGCCCGTGGGCGTGGAATACACCATCACCGCGTTGGGGCGTTCGCTGCAGCAGCCGTTCACCGCGCTGTACGACTGGGCCTTGCACTACGGGCCCGAGATGGAGCGCGCCCAGGCCGAGTACGACCAGGCAAGGTAGCGCCGGGCCACGCAAGGTAGCGCCGGGCCATGCCCGGCGAGCGCAGCGGCGCCGCCGTCCATCAGCTGTCGCATCCGGCTCGCCAACAGCGCCGCTCAGGTCGCTTCAAGGCACACCTCACGCCATCAACGCGTTCGGCAAGGCCGCTTCATACAAGAACTAGTAAGCGGGAAGCGTCACACGCGCCTGGGCTTTCCGCGCACTTTGCGTCATTCCCGGTCGTGAACGGCGTACGTAAAGCCCGATGGCGTCATTCACTGTCGCGTGCGTCCGGGATGAAGCATGCGACACTCGCGCCTGCCTCGCCGATGTCCGCATGATCTTCAGATTTTTCTCATTGCATCGAACAAGCAGGCGTAAACACCATGGCGTGCCACTGACAACGAGTGGCCGGGTCTGCAAACCCGCGATGCATTGATGTGCCTGTTGTTTGCGCTTGCCCGCCGGTACCGCCCGGAAACCGGTACCGGCGGGCAATCCGTCGGCCTGTATGGCGGGCGGTGCGTGGGGGTATTCGTACCCACCGGCCAATGGCACATATTGCATCCCGGTTTGCAGCCACGCACCGTCCGCCACCCGCTTCTGCGCGGTGGCGCTGTTAAGTACAGCTACGGAAGCCGACGCCATGACCATTCCCAAGAACCCGCCCTTCCCCGTCGATGACCCCATCAACGACGACAACAACCCTTCCTCTGACCTCAGCACCTTCCAGGGCTGCCTCAAGCGCATCCGCGATGGCGAAGGCTCCGATGGAATGTTGTGGCCCGAAGAGAACCTTTCCGAAGGACGAAGGCAGTCGCTGGCCCGGATTGATCGTGCCGCCGTGGCGATTCTGACGGGGGTCGAGATGTTGCACGCGGCACGCCGGTGCGAATCGGTGGCCACGCCCAGCCGACACCTGGACGAAGGCGTGGTTGAGGGGTTGTTCTTTGCCTGCCGGGAACTGGCGGAACTGGTTTGCAGGGAGGTCAGGCCCGCCTGACGATGCGGCAACCGCACGGTAGCGCCGGGCCATGCCCGGCGGGAAACCCAAACACGCCGCGCTGCGCGCGCGCGGGGCAGGGCCCCGCGCTACCACCACCTGCACGGTAGCGCCGGGCCATGCCCGGCGGGTAATCAAACATCCCGTGCAGCCACCCTTAGCGCGCGGTCCAACCACCATCCATCGGAAGCGCCGTGCCCGTCATCTGCGCCGCGGCGTCCGACGCAAGAAACACCACCATCTCCCCAAGCTGCTCCGGCGTCACGAACTGCAGCGAAGGCTGCTTCTCGGCCAGCAGTTCGCGGGCCGCCGATTCCTGGTCGGTTCCCTCCCGCTCCGCCAATGCGGTGATCTGCTTTTCAACCAGCGAGGTCCGCACCCAACCCGGGCAGATGGCGTTGGCCGTAATGCCCGTGCCCGCGTTCTCCAACCCGGTGACCTTGGTAAAGCCGACCACGCCATGCTTGGCCGCTACATAGGCCGACTTGTTCACCGAGCCCACCAAGCCGTGCGCCGACGCGATATTGATGATGCGGCCCCACCCCTGCTGCTTCATGTGCGGCACGGCCGCTGCCGTTGCATGGAAGACGGCCGAAAGATTCAGCGCCAGGATCGCATCCCACTTCTCGACGGGGAATTCCTCGATCGGGGCGGTGTGCTGAATACCCGCGTTGTTCACCAGGATGTCGATGCGCCCCATCGTGGCAACGGTACGAGCGATCATCTCCCGCACCGCTTCGCCACGGGAAAGGTCGGCGCCATCGTGCGCCACCCGCACCCCGAACTCGGCCTCCAGGCTGGATCGGATGCGCTCGATGTCCTGCGCATCGCCGAAGCCATTCAGTACGATGTCAGCCCCCTGCCGCGCCAGGGCAGTGGCAATGCCAAGACCGATACCGCTGGTGGAGCCAGTGACTACCGCGACCTTTCCAGAGAACATGGGGAAGATTCCTTAGGACGGAGGCCCAAGTGTAGATCCACGCCACGCGTTGATGGACCACCTCTCGGCACAAGCTCAGGCTGGCCGTATAGTCAGCCCATCACGCCAAGGATGGTCCGATGAACCTGCGCAACGCCCTGCTGCCCGCTGCCCTGACCGCACTGCTTTTCCCCGTGGCCAGCCTTGCGTTACAACCGCAGGCCCCCAGCACACCCCTGACTACCGGCAGCGTGCGTCTGGATATTGCCAGCGGTCGCGTCGAGGGCGATATCTGCGTTACCCACCTGCCAGCCGAATCACGGGGCTCGTTCGCAGTCAACGCCGGCCTGAATGTTGCGCGGGTCACCAATGGTGACGGGAAGGCAGTCGACTTTGATGGTTGGTATCAACCCGGCGTAAACGGCGAAGCACGTGTCTACACCCTTGCCGAACCCGCAACCTCGTTGTGCGTGCAGTACGTCGGCGCGTTTCCGCTCTACCCGAAGCACGATGCCATTGACGACTTCAAAGGCATGATGGCCTTCAACGGCGACAGCGCCCGCTTTACCGAACAATCCGCATGGCTGCCACTGGCATTCGACCCCAAGACCCGTGTGCGCAGCCGCGAGAGTCGTTACGACCTGCAGGTAGACTGCAATGGCTGTCGGTTCCTCTACCTCAACGGCAGCCCGGCCATCGAAGGCACACAAGGCCGCTTCCGCAGCGATATCGCACGGCCGATTCTGCTGTTCGGCGGCAGCGGCCCGATCACCCGCACCGCACAGGTCACCCTGCTCAACGAGAGCCTGCCCGCGGCCAAGGTCGATGCGCTGTCCAACACGGTTCAGAAGGTGGCCGATTTCTATGCGCGCTACATGGGCGTACCGACCGCCGATCATCCCACCTTCCTGCGCATGGTGACGCTCGACCAGATAGAGCGCGACCGCCGTGGTAACGAGTGGGGTTTTGCCACCTGGCCGACCATCGCCATGAGCGGCAGCATCGGCAACGTAGCCGATTCGCTGCTGGCCGGTGGCGAACCGGCCGAGCGGCGCGTGCAATACATCGCACACGAGATGGGCCACTACTATTTCGGCACCGTGAACCAACCACAGGGCCCCTACTATTGGTTCCTGCTTGAATCCAGCGCCGAGTTCCTCTCGATCAAGGCGCTGCGTGAGGTCAATGGCGATACGGCAGCGGATCGCTACGTCGCGCGGCTGCAATCGTCCATCGACAAGCAGGACAAGCCACTCCCTGCATTGGACACCGTCGACGCCAGCTCCGATCTGGACGAGCTGCATCGCTACGTCTATGCGCCCTTGCTGCTGCTCTCGCTGGAACAGCAGGTGGGCGAAGCGAAGATGCAGGCCTTCATGCGCGGCCTGCTGGCTGCGCCCTCCCCCAAAGATTGGGCCGAGCTGCAGAGCATTGCGATGAATGCCGGCATCGACGCCAAGGCTTGGGAACAGTGGCGCGCCAGCTGCGTGTCGGGCGGAGCGCCACGTTGTAGATCCACGCCACGCGTGGATGCTCCTCCTCAGCACCCCATCACTTCAAGCGCTCAACCAACCGCTGCCCCACCTCCAGTGCCGAAGCCGGGTTCTGCCCGGTGATCAGCTCGCGATCCACCACCACGTGGCCGGTCCATGGCGTGGTGTTGCTGCTGAACCGCGCACCCGCCCGCTCCAACCCCGTTTGCGGGTGGAACTTCATCTCACCGCCGCCCAGCATCGGCTTGGCCTGCTCTTCTTCCTGGTTGCTGATCACCGTCATCTGGTACCCGCTGTAGATCCACTTCGGAGCGGTCGGCATGCCACCCGCTTCCAGCTTCGCCACGAAACCACCGGCATCCGGCAGCGTGGACAGCAGCGCGATCGGGCCGTGGCAGACCAGCGCGGTGGTCTTGTTGCGCTGGTGGAAGTCTGCCAGTAAGCGGCCCAGCGCCGGGCTCTTCAGCAGGTCCTGCATCGGCGCATGGCCGCCGGGAATGTAGACCGCGTCGAAGTGAGCGTAGCCCTGCTGCTCGACGCGCGCCAGGCTGACCACCGGCGATGCCGTCGGTGAGGTCAGCGCCAGCTTCTCCAGCAGAACCTTGTGCAGCTTCAACTGCGCGGCATCGTCGCCGAAGTACGCCGCCGTCACCGAGGACGCATCCACCGTCGGCGCCCGCCCCTGCGGCGTGGCAAAGGTCACCTCGTGGCCCGCGTCCAGCAGCAGCTTGACCGGCTGCATCAGCTCGTTGAGATAGAAGCCGGTGGACAGCACCTTGCCGTCCTTCAGGTCCAGGTGGTTCTCGTCGGACAACACCACCAGTACGTTGGCGGCATGGGCGCCGGTCGCGGCCAGGGTCAAGGCGAGCGCTGCGGCCAGCCGGGTCATCAGGTTCATGGGTAGCTCCTCTGGGAATGGCGGCCACTTTATTCATCGCCGCAGCGGCGATAAATTGGCCTCCTCGCAAAAGATCTGTTCCCCGGAGAGCAAAATGAGCCGCAAGTTCGACTACCTGGGTGATGTGGAGGTGTTCCTGGCGGTGGTCGAGCACGGCTCGTTCACTGCCGGTGCGGTGGCGCTGTCCACCACGCCCTCGGTGCTGAGCCGCGCCGTCACCCGCCTGGAAGCGCGGCTGGGCCGGCAGCTGCTGCAGCGGACCACCCGCCGCGTGGGCCTGACCGACGCCGGGCGGCTCTATCTGGAACAGGTGCGCACTGCCTTCGGCCTGCTGGACGACGCCGAGCGCGACGTACAGGGACAGGACGGAGCGCTGGCCGGCCGCGTGCGCCTGAGCGTGCCGACCACCTATGGCCACTACCGGCTGCCGCCCGTGCTCGCGCGCTTTGCGCAGCAGTACCCTCAGGTGCAGGTGGAACTGAGCATCACCAACCGCAATGTGGACCTGGTGGCTGAGGGCTTCGACCTGGCCATCCGACTGGGCCAGCTGCCGGACAGCGGGCTGGTGGGGCGGAAGCTAGAAGATGCGGAGTTGCTGCTGGTGGCTTCGCCGGAGTACCTGGAGCACCGGGGCACGCCGCAGACGCTGGACGACCTGCAGCAGCACATGTGCATGCCGTTCGTGATGCCGCGTACTGGGCGGCTTGCGCCGTGGGTGTTTCGGGATGGCGGGCAGGATGTGGATTGGGTGCCGCGGTCGTCGATTGAGACGTCCGACGATGTGTTGGGCGTGGTGTCGCTGGCCGAACAGGGGATTGGGATTTGCCAGAGCTATGCGTTCATCGTGCGCGAGCGGTTGCTGCGTGGGGAACTGGTGGAGGTGTTGCCGCAGCTGCGCGGGAGATCGCGGCCGTTCTCGGTGATTTATGCGCCGCATCGGCGGCAGTCGGCTGCGGCGCGGGCGATGATTGAGTTGCTGGTGGGGAATACGGCTGAGGCTGGCGTTGGTTGAAGCCCCAAGGCTCGCTGGCGGTGTGGGGTTTGAACCGATTTTCGGGGTGTGCGGTTGATCGGGCGCCGTTGCCATTCGGTGCGGATTAAGAACTGTTGCAAAGAAGGCTATCGCGCTATTTGCTTGTGGCATGGGCGATTGCGCCACTTTGATCCGCAATTGACAGGGCGGTTGCGCGAATGCGTCTACTGGCGTCGCGTGCTGCACGAATGGTGCATGCAACAATAGTTCTTCGCTCTCGGATTCAACGATTCCTTCGCGAATTTCTATTGGCATTCGGAGCGGCTGCGTAAACACCATGGCGCGCCACCGAAAACGGGTGGCTCGGGTCTGCAAACCCGAAGAAAGGGATGTCTGTAGTTTGCGCTTGCCCGTCGGCACCGTCCTTAACCGGTGCCGGCGGGCAATCCGTCGGCCTATCTGGCGGGCGGTGCGTGGGGGTCTTCGGACCCACCGGTCATTCGTTGCTTCATCCCGGTTTGCAGCCACGCATCGTCCGCCACCCCGCTACGCGGTGGCGCTGTTAAGCACAGCCACGGAAGCCGACGCCATGAACGAATCCGACACCTTCTCCTCGTACACCGTCGTTGAGCCCATCAACGACGACACTCCCCTGCCCGACCTGAACTCCCTGCTCGGCATCCTCAAGCGCATGCGTGGCTGCGAGGGAGCCGATGGGCACCCGTGGCCAGAGACCGACGTGTCACCCGGCCGTCGCGTGAGCCTGGCCAGGAGCGAGCGCGCGATGGTGGGGGCACTCACGGTGCTGGAACTGCTGCACGCGGCAGACCGCTGCCGGGTTGCAGCGGAGCCGGAGCGGCATTTGGATGAGGGAGTGGTTGATGGGCTATTTCTGGCTTGCCGAGGGTTGGTTGAGTGGGCTTGTCGGGAGGTTAGGCCGGAGCCATGACACAGATCCTAGAACAGTGAAATACTTCGTTTATTGCAGACCATACCAGGCGTGACGTTCGTCAACCTTGCGTTGCCATGCCGCAAATCCCCGACTCTCCCTAGGTCTAAGTAGCACGGCGAACCGGAGTTCAATCCCCAACGAGATGGATACATAACATAAAGAAGCGCTTCTTCGACGAACAGATCATCGCCTTTCTGCGCGAGGCATAGGCCGACATGGCTGTGAAAGACCTATGCCATTGGTCCGGTTCGGTGAGGCCTCTGGCGACCAAAGCCGCCACGATGAAATCTAAGCTGCAAAGAGCCCCGCCAGCTAAAGCGCGGCGACGCAGGTGTTTCTTCTTGCATCCCAATACCAGGCGAAACAATCACATGTGACGAGATTACAGTCGCCCAGCAAGCCCGTACCCAAAGAATGCTGACAAGGCGAACTCATCCATAATGCGCCCCCCTGACCGCCATCCCTTTAACCGGTAAATGGCTATTAATTATACCCGACACTTCTTAGAAATGAACTCAAAGAGCGGTCTAAGCGGCTCGAAACAGACTACCGGCAACTGCGGCACAACCGTCTTTGCAAAAGCTGCCTTATCCCTGTTTGACTTGAATGTCACTTTGCTGCCGCCAGGGCATGGCTCTTTTTGGTAATAATCAGTAGCAGCATCATACCCATAGAAGAGATGCTCGATTTCGCAACAAGATTCGCCACCAAATGTTTCACCTGTTGCTGAATTTTTAATGACCTGCCCCCTAATTTCTGCATGTGGCGGAACCGGCAGCATAAGTGCGTAGGATTCACCATTTTTCCACTTTTTTATCAAACCCTGCACCGGATCAGCCACAATCACGTCGCCATCCAACCCATACCATTGGTTGTAGGCTTTATCGAAGTCAAACAGAGCGAAAATTGGCAAGCCACCCATTTCGCCGTGAATACGGTTATCGGTCAGCAGCTGGTTAATGTAAGTGCAGCTGAATGCGTAGAATGGAATGAAGGGCATCTCCTCTTCGTATAGCTTGTACCAAGCCTCCTTGAGAATTATTGGGTCAGTGCTACCCTCTGTAAACAGAACAGGCTTCCGCTCTATCTGAATCGCATTAATAATACTTAGCAGCCGATCCTGCTCTGAATATTTGATCAAATCTGCACTCAGTTTTTTGATTGCAATTGCTTTCGGCAAGTCATAGCAGTTCGCCTGACTATCCTTGATGTCAAAAAATTTGATCTTCTTCTTGTCATGAGGAATTAGCGTTACAGCACTGTGACTACTCATCAACACATGACTTGATTTTGCTGCAGCATCTGTGATGTCGAAAACTTGCCGAAGAAAATCAAACTGCCATTCTGGGTGAAGAAAAGCGTCCGGCTCATCCAGAAAAATCAGGCAATTGCGGTCTTTAAACAACTCAACGATGGAATAGATGTAGATAGACTGAAACTGCCCATCACTGAAATGAGCGACAGTAGCATTCAATCCGCTGATCAGCGTGAGCGGAATCGATATCTCCGCCAACATCCCCAATGTCTTTAAATTATCGAATTTGCGGAATATGTCCGCCATCGACTCATCAGCAAAGCGCTTTTGAAACAATTCAACGTTCACGCGTAGATGATATCTATCTTTGTCTGCGTCAAACACGTCGTCATGCTTAAACTCACCCTTGACACAGGCGACCAATTTCCCTAGAAAATCACGCGTAATACCATCCGCACCCCAATAGTGGGTACGAGGATCAAAGTTCTCGACGCTGTCCGCGCCAATTGCCTTGAGCGCGCCAGCGGCAAATGATGGCCGCTGCAACACCAGCTCCAAGTCCGCGCCAACATTTTCTATCCCCAGCTTTTGACAAATAAAATGCCGCGCCCTGTTATTAGCTGGTTGCATCAGCAAAACGGATAGCAGGAGTTCCTTGTACTCCTGACCAACGCCGATAAAGCGGCGACTTTCATCGAAATTCGCGCCTTTAATGCGCTTGCGGAAGCCAGCCTCGTACCATTGGACCAGATTGGCTACGGTGCTGTTGTGACCAGAATAGTAGATCAGTACATTGTCTGGCAATGGCGCCCTGCCAATAGTAGTGCGCTCTTTGCCGTTGATGCTGAGCTTACCTGCCCTCCACGCGATTTCGGTTTCTTTACCGTGGATTTCGTATTTGATGGAGTAGTCGAAACTGATGTCGCCCTTCTCCCTATCGAACTCGTAAATGTGACGGAAGATTTCAACCAGCGCCTCGAAGAGATTCGACTTTCCGCTACCGTTCTTGCCAACGAATACATCAATGAAACTGATACCATCGAAGCTCAAGGAAAAATCGAGAAGGTTTTTGTATTGACTGATAGTGAGCGATATTAGGCGCACAGCATCTCCTCACACCTGCGCCATGACTGCGCTCAGCAATTGACTTCGCTTTCTATTGGCCGAGTCAATCTGCTGTTCTAGAGAATCGCATAGAGCCATCAACTCTTTGATTTTTTTGACGATTCGATATTGCTCCTCAAGTGGAGGAATAGGAATCGGAAGGCTGCTCAATGTTCTTTGATTTATTTTCGGCATAGTTCCGGATGTACCAGACGCTCGACCACGAAGAAAATCACGACTCGGCGGAGAGCTCATCACAAAATAAACATACTCCGTGTTGAGCGCGGCAGAAATACGAAGCTTCATCATTAGGTCAGGGTAAATGAACGTATTTGGCTTTCCTCGATAAATAGCCGGAACGCCGACATACTGAAGCGCGTTCCCACGTTGCACAAGGATATCCCCCTCCTGCAACCAGAGCTCCGAATCAGCAGGAATCTTCTCCGAAATAAATTTAAAGCACTCACCCCTGAAGGTGCCAGACGTTGTTGCACTCAATGTCAGTGATTTTACGTCGGTTTCATAATCAACAGCCCTAGGCGAGTAGCCATTGGCAGGACCAAAGACCAAAATATCCCCCAAAGGCAATATGGACCAATGGTCTGGAATGGTATAACCAAGCTTATTTCGCTCAATTGCCTCTAAAGGCGTATTACACAATTTTAGATGCAACCGCTCGCCCTTAACTCTCTGCAAAAGCTCGCTTACGGCACGATCATCTTTACTGAAAGATGTGAGCTTCCCTGCTACTGCTAGTTGCAGGATAGCTTTCCGCAGCTCTGTGACGTTTTCTTTGACGGAGTAGAGCTCACCAAAGTGCTCAGCGAGGAAGGTTTGAGCGCGCTGGTACTGGATGAATTCGGCGGTGTTCAGCAGCCGCTTGAGGGCTGCTGCATGAACGGTCAGACGCGCTTCCTGCCGTGTAGCATGCAGTTCTTCCAATTCATCGCAACGAGCCATCAGTTCGGCAATTTTAGATGCAATGCGGTGTTGCTCTTCAAGCGGCGGGAGAGGCACAGGTATCTCGACAAACTTTGCAATGGACACACCACCAATGATGCCTGTCATCGCGGACATAAATGATGCACGAAAAACAGGAGACAGATAAATGTAGAGAATGAGTCGTGAGGGGATCTGTCCGTACAGTTCATTGGCAAAGAGTTTGTTGCCAAAGCAGATATCGCGATCGGTCAGACCACACTTTTTCCCAGCACTACCTCCTTCCGCGCAAATCAACACGGCGCCTTCGCGAGCTATCCTGAACTTCTCCTCGCCCGGAGGAATATAAATCCCATTGTCATAGTCCAATGCATCTAAACCGTAACCGACATCCTTCGTTGCTATGTAGGGCAATCCCTCGACACCAGCATACTTTGATTCCTTTTCTCCGGCGTTGATACTATTGCCATTGAAAATATTGCCAATAGCGCCGATTCGAACCCACTCCCATCCCTGCGGCAGTGAATAAGCCTTTGCGTTTTCGGGTATCGGTGGCAGCGGCTTAGCTTTTTTGATCGCGCCCTCCTTCACCAGACGCTGTTTCTCAACCTCAATTTCTTCCAACAGCTTGCTTGCAGGCTGATTATTCGGATCCTGCGGAACCAGCTTGCCCTGCATGGCCAGCGTCAGAATCAACTCGCGCAGCTTTTTGATGCCATCGGGGGCCGCAAAGGCGGTATCGAAGTGCTTTTCCAGCAGCTCGGCGGTGTGCTTACTCATGCTCGCTTCCCAAGTTCGCACTCGATCTTTCGCACCAGCGCTCGGTTGACGGCCAGCGCCGCCCACCGCTGAGCGCTAGGGATGCTCTTCAGCTCGCCCAAGAAGTTGGCGTAGTTTTCCGGAGCTGTAACGAGAGACATGGGCTTGTCGCTCATTTCGCCTCCCCGCTGATGGCTTTGAGCGCGGCCAGCAGTTCAGTTTTCAGTGTCTCTTGAGCAACCTGCAGCTGGCGGGTGATGTCCTGGTATTCGGACATCAGCTCGTACGGATCACCCAGTTCAACAGCCACCTCGTGCGGGTTCTTGCAGTCCAGATTGTAGCTGCGAGCCGCCAAATCCTTGGCAGATACTTTCCAGGCATGCTCGGTGGTCTTGCGCCCCTTACGCTGCGGGCCGCCCCACCACGCCTTCTCAAGACCGAATTCCTCGATGGTCAGGGGCTTGGAGCGGGAATAGCTCTTGTAGCCTGCCGGGTAGGGATGCTCGAAGAACCATACGTCCTTTGTGGGGCCGCCCTTCTCAAAGAACAGGATGTTGGTAGCGATGCCGGTGTAAGGAGCGAACACACCCTTGGGCAAGCGCACGACGGTATGCAGGTCAAACTCTTCCAGCAGTTCGCGCTTGAGCGTGGTTTTCACCCCCTCACCGAACAGGAAGCCATCCGGGAGCACCACGGCGGCGCGGCCGGTGTCGTGCCTGAGCAGGTGCATGATCAACGCCATGAACAGATCCGCAGTCTCGCGGGTCTGGTGCTTCGCGAGGAAGTTCTTTTCGATTCCATCCTCTTCCATCCCGCCGAACGGTGGGTTGGTGATGATGATGTCCACCCGGTCGCGCGGGCCATAGTCCTTGAAGGGACGAGAGAGTGTGTTGTCGTGGCGGATCCGGGTAGGCACATCGATGCCGTGCAGCATCATGTTGGTCATGGCCAGCATGTGCGGCAAGGGCTTCTTCTCGACGCCATGGATGTTCTCTTGCAGCAGCCGGTTGTCATCTGGCGTCTTGACCTGCTTCTTGAGGTGTTCGATGGCGCAGGTTAGAAAGCCGCCCGTGCCGCAGGCCGGGTCGAGAATGCTCTCGCCGAGTTTCGGGTCGAGGATATCGACCATGAATTGTGTGACCGCACGCGGGGTGTAGTACTCGCCGGCGTTGCCGGCCGACTGCAGGTCGGCGAGGATTTTCTCGTAGATATCGTTGAACAGGTGCCGGTCGCTGGACGAGTTGAAATCCACGTCCTCTTCAATTGTGTTGATCACTTGGCGCAGCAGCGTGCCGGACTTCATGTAGTTGTAGGCATCCTCGAATACCGAGCCGATCACCCGGCCTTGCGCGGACACGCCCGCCTTGGTAGCAAGCTGTTTCAAGGAGGGAAAGAGGTCATTGTTGACGAAGTCGATCAGCTCTTCTCCGGTCATGCCTTCCGGATCTTTGGCCCAGTTGCTCCAGCGAAAGCGGCTTTGCAGTGGCGAGCGGTAGCTGGACTGGGTCAGTTCCCACTCCTGTTCCTTGTCATCGAAGATCTTCAGGAACAACAGCCAGCAGATCTGGCTGATGCGCTGGGCATCGCCATCGACGCCGACATCCTTGCGCATGATGTCCTGAATGGCTTTGATAAGAGTTGCAAGTGACATGAATACTTCCTGAGTCTAGTTCTGGTCAGGCGCGATAGAGCTCACGCTCGAGCTCGCCCACGGCCTGCTGGTATTGGGTCTTGCCGCCAAAAGCACGCACAAGTTCGATCGGTGTGCCCAGGCGGTTGAAGGGGGCGATGGCGAGGATCTGCGTTTCCTCGATGGCGGCCACGCCTTCGTCGGCATACTTGTCGAGCAGGGCTTCGAGTACCTTCTGCGCTTGCTCGCCGTACTTGGCGAAGTAATGGCGCTTCTTGACCTGCTCAGCCCGCTCCTTGCGCGTGAGAGGGGGTTGATCCCAGGCCACGTGGCATAGCAGATCGAAAGGGTCGAAATCCTTGCCTGATTGCTTGTCTACCTCGTCGGCCAAAGCCTCGAAGAAGATGCCCTGATGAGCCAGCTCATCGATGATGGCCTGCTTCTTCTCGGCCTTGCTCCAATGGCGCAGGAAATCGTCGAGCGACGCGAACTCCTTGGCCAGGGTATTGCGGGTGTAATCCTTCAGGGACTCGGTGATCAGTTTGCCGTTGGCGTCGAAATACTGCACCCGCTCGGCCACCACCTTGACCTCGACGTTGGCGACAACGTAACGGCGCACGTTGCTGCCTTCCTCACCTGGCAGCGGTTCGGCTACGCCACCGGGAGGCGTGGGGTTGTCATCCGGCGTGGGATAGGTGAATTCATCGTCAGGCGACGCCTCCCCATCTTCTTCATCTGGAGGAAGCGGTGACTCGCCTGGGCCTGGCTCATAAATCTGCACGGGATCGCCATCGAAAGCCGGATCGGCGAACAGCTCGGTCGCCTTCTTGAAATCAAGGATGGTGAACCAGTACTTGTCGAAGTCCTCGTTGATACGCGTTCCACGACCGATGATCTGCTTGAATTCGGTCATCGACTGGATGCGCTGATCCAGCACGATGAGCTTGCAGGTCTGAGCATCGACGCCCGTGGTCATCAGCTTAGAAGTGGTCGCGATGACGGGGTATTTGCTTTCCGGGAAGATGAAATTGTCCAACTCCATCTTGCCTTCTTCGTTGTCGCCGGTGATGCGCACGACATAGCGGTGGTTCTGCGCCACAAGGTCGGCGTTTTCGTTTACCAGCGCCTGGCGCATGCGTTCGGCATGGTCGATGTTGTCGCAGAAGACGATGGTCTTGTCGAAGCGGTTGCTGGCTTTCAGGTATTCGCTGATCTTGCGCGCCACCACGTGCGTGCGCTGTTCCAGCACAAGCGTCTTGTCAAAATCACGCTGGTTATAGATTCGGTCTTCGATCTCGTTGCCGTGCTTGTCGAGCATGCCCTTGTCGGGACGCCAGCCGGTCAGGTCTTTGTCCAGGTCGATGCGCACCACCTTGTAGGGCGCGAGAAAGCCATCGTCGATGCCCTGGCGTAGCGAGTAGGTATAGATGGGCTCACCGAAGTAGTCGATGTTGGATACGTCCTTGGTTTCCTTGGGCGTAGCGGTCAGGCCAATCTGTGTGGCGGAATGGAAATACGTCAGGATCTCGCGCCAGGCCGAATCTTCGGCGGCGCTGCCTCGGTGGCATTCGTCGATCACGATCAGATCGAAGAATTCCGGGCTGAACTGCTTGTAGATGTTCCGTTCTTCTTCGTTACCGGTAACGGCCTGGTAAAGCGACAGGTAGATCTCATACGACTTGTTGGCCTGCCGCTTCTGGATCTTGGTCATCGCTGCGCCGAACGGCTTGAAGTCGTTGGTCATGGTCTGATCGACCAGGATGTTGCGGTCAGCCAGGAACAGGATGCGTTTCTTGGCACGCGACTTCCACAACCGCCAGATGATCTGGAAGGCGGTATAGGTCTTGCCTGTGCCCGTGGCCATCACCAGCAGAATGCGCTTCTGCTCTTTGGCAATCGCCTCGATGGTCTTGTTGATGGCGAGCAATTGGTAGTAACGGGGCGTCTTGTTGCTACCGTCGCTGTAGTAGTCCTGGGCTACCAGGGCCTGTTGCTGTGTGCTCAGCCCTTGATGCTCTGCCCACCATTGCCACAGCGTATCGGCACTGGGGAACTCGTCCAGGCTCAGTTCGCGCTCGATCACACCGTCCTTGGCGATCTTGTTGTGGAACAGGAAGCCATCTCCATTGCTGCTGAATACGAAAGGCACTTGCAGCATTTCGGCATAGCCGAGGGCCTGTTGCATACCCGAGCCGATGGCATGCTTGTTGTCCTTGGCTTCGATGACGGCAATGGGCAGGTTGGGCTTGTGGAACAGCACGTAGTCGGCGCGCTTGTGCTGACCACGTGTGTGCAGTTTGCCGCGCACGATAATGCGCCCCTTGGTCAGCAGAAACTCTTCGCGTACCTGGGTCAGGACGTCCCATCCAGCCCCTTCTAGCGCTGGCGTGATGAACTTGGTGCAGATGTCACGTTCGCTGAGCGCCTGCTTATTCATAGGATGTTGCTCCTTCCATGTCGGCATTGCCCGTTGCTTCTACCCATCGCCCGCCGCCCAGCAATCAATCCCGCATCCTATTCCATGCGCCTGCCAAGCTTTACCTCAACTGCGCAATACCCTGCCCCCTTCCCGCCCGGGTGGAAACTTAAGGAATTCAGCCTCAGGCTGGCTAAGTCGTTCGGAGCCCGACACCCGCCCAATGCTATGAATTCTGCGGACACGAAGATATCACTGCTGCAAAGAGAAAAGGCGCCGCAGCGCCTTTTCTCTAACTGCATCACACCCGCAATTTCACTCCCACTCAATAGTAGCCGGCGGCTTCCCCGAGATGTCATAGACCACCCGCGACACCCCCCGCAACTCATTGATGATCCGGTTGCTCACCGTCCCCAGGAACTCATACGGCAGATGCGCCCAATGCGCCGTCATGAAGTCAATCGTCTCCACGGCCCGCAGCGCAATCACCCACTCATAAGCGCGCGCATCGCCCACCACGCCCACTGACTTCACCGGTAGGAACACGGCAAACGCCTGGCTGGTCTTGTCGTACAGGTCCGCCTTGCGCAGCTCATCAATGAAGATGGCATCGGCCTTGGCCAGCAGTTCGGCGTATTCGCGCTTCACTTCACCCAAGATGCGCACGCCCAGGCCCGGGCCCGGGAACGGATGGCGGTAGACCATGGTGCGCGGCAGGCCCAGCTCAACGCCCAGGCGGCGCACTTCGTCCTTGAACAGCTCGCGCAGCGGCTCCACCAGGCCCAGCTTCATGTGCTCCGGCAGGCCGCCCACGTTGTGGTGGCTCTTGATCACGTGCGCCTTGCCGGTCTTGCTGCCGGCCGACTCGATCACGTCCGGGTAGATGGTGCCCTGCGCCAGCCACTTGGCGTTCTTCAGCTTGTTCGACTCTTCATCGAAGATCTCGACGAACAGGTTGCCGATGATCTTGCGCTTGGCTTCCGGGTCGCTCACGCCTTCCAGCGCGGCGAAGTAACGGTCGGCGGCATTCACGCGCACCACCTTTACACCCATGTGCTCGGCGAACATCGCCATCACCTGGTCGCCTTCCTGCCAGCGCAGCAGGCCGGTATCCACGAACACGCAGGTCAGCTTGTCGCCGATGGCCTTGTGCAGCAGCGCGGCCACCACGGACGAATCGACGCCGCCGGACAGGCCCAGGATCACTTCGTCATCGCCCACCTGTTCGCGCACGCGGGCGATCTGGTCGTCGATGATGTTGGCGGCGGTCCACAGGGTCTGGCAGCCGCACACATCCACCACGAAGCGGCGCAGCAGCGCTTGGCCCTGCAGGGTATGGGTCACTTCCGGGTGGAACTGCACGCCGTACCAGCGCTTTTCTTCGTTGGCCATGGCGGCCACCGGAATGCGGTCGGTGGTGGCAGTGATGGTGAAGCCCGGCGGCGCGACGGAGACGTGGTCGCCGTGGCTCATCCAGACATTCAGCTTCGGCTCGCCGCCGTGGTCGCTCAGGCCCTTGAACAGTGCATCGGGGTTGATGACGTTCACTTCGGCGTGGCCGAACTCGCGCTGGTCAGCGGCTTCGGTGGCACCGCCCAGCTGGGCAGCCAGGGTCTGCATGCCGTAGCAGATGCCGAAGATCGGCAGGCCGCTGTCGAACACTTCCTGCGGTGCGGCCGGGGCGCCCGGCAGCGTGGTCGATTCCGGGCCACCGGACAGGATGATGCCCTTGGCGCCAAACGCCGCGATCTCGGCCGGGTTGTGGTCCCACGCCCAGATTTCGCAGTAGACGCCCAGCTCGCGGATGCGGCGGGCGATCAGCTGCGTGTACTGCGCGCCGAAATCGAGGATCAGGATCTTGTCGTTATGGATATTGGTCATGGCGCCCTGGCAATGCAGTAGGGAAAACGAAACTTCAAATAATTTGCTGCGGCAGATGGAAAAAGAGGAACGGGAATCAGCTTCCTCGTTCCTCTTTCTCCGGCCCGCGTCAGGCGCGGTAGTTCGGCGGCTCTTTGGTGATCGTCACGTCGTGGACGTGGCTCTCACGCTGGCCGGCGCCGCTGATCTTGACGAACTTGGGCTTGGTGCGCATGTCGTCGATGGTGGCGCAACCCACGTAGCCCATGGTGGCGCGCAGGCCGCCCATCAGCTGGTGGATGATGCCGCCCACCGGGCCGCGGTACGGCACGCGGCCTTCGATGCCTTCCGGCACCAGCTTGTCGGCGGTGGCGGCGTCCTGGAAGTAGCGGTCCTTGGACCCCTTTTCCATGGCGGCCAGCGAACCCATGCCGCGGTAGCTCTTGTACGAACGGCCCTGGTACAGCTCGGTCTCGCCCGGCGATTCCTCGGTACCGGCCAGCAGGCCGCCGACCATGATGGTCGAGGCACCGGCGGCCAGCGCCTTGCCGATGTCACCCGAGTAACGGATGCCACCATCGGCAATGAGCGGGATGCGGTCCTGCAGGGCTTCGGCCACCAGATCGATGGCGGTGACCTGCGGCACGCCGACGCCGGCGACGACGCGGGTGGTGCAGATCGAGCCCGGGCCGATGCCGACCTTGACCGCGTCCGCACCGCTGTCCAGCAGCGCCAGTGCGGCTTCGCCGGTGCAGATGTTGCCACCGATGACCTGCACGTGCGGGAAGTTCTTCTTTACCCAGGCAACGCGGTCCAGCACGCCCTGCGAGTGGCCGTGCGCGGTATCGACCACGATCACGTCCACGCCGGCGGCAACCAGCGCTTCCACGCGGCGATCGGTGTCACCACCCACGCCGACGGCAGCGCCGACCAGCAGGCGGGTCGACAGATCCTTGGCAGCGTTCGGGAAGTCGGTGTTCTTCTGGATGTCCTTGACGGTGATCAGGCCGCGCAGGGCAAAATCATCGTTGACCACCAGCACCTTTTCGATGCGGTTGCGGTGCAGCAGCTGCAGCACTTCATCGCTGGCGGCGCCTTCCTTCACCGTGACCAGGCGATCCTTCTTGGTCATGATGTGGCGGACCGGATCGTCCAGCTCGGTCTCGAAGCGCATGTCGCGATGGGTGACGATACCGGCCAGCAGGCCGTCGCTGCCCACCACCGGCACGCCGGAGATGTTGTGCGCCTGGGTCAGGGCCAGCACGTCGCGGATGGTGGTTTCCGGGCCGACGGTGATCGGGTCGCGGATGACACCGGCCTCGAACTTCTTGACCTTGGCCACTTCCGCGGCCTGCTGTTCCAGGCTGAGATTCTTGTGGATGATGCCCATGCCACCCAGCTGTGCCATGGCGATGGCCAGGCGGGCTTCGGTGACGGTATCCATGGCCGCAGACAGGATCGGAAGCTTGAGCTTCAGGTCGCGAGTCAACCGCGTTTCGAGGTTGACGTCCTTGGGCAGGATGGTCGAGTGGGCGGGGACGAGCGAGACGTCGTCGTAAGTGAGTGCTTCAGCCTGGATGCGCAGCATCGGCATACCCGAGATGTGGGGAAGCGCGACATTTTACCCCTTTTTCACGCCCCGTGGGAGGGGGTGGATGCGACGCAGTGTCGCGCGGGCGGCGCCTTTGGAATGTGCCGACCAACGGTCGGCACCCACCAGAAGCCAGCCCGGCCTGTTTTTGGTAGGTGCGGACCGTTGGTCCGCACTGTCCGGCAATGTGCCGACCAACGGTCGGCACCCACCAACCCACCAGGAGCCGGCAATCAGCTCAGCGCTTCCGCAGCTTCCAGCGTGTTCTGCATCAGCGTGGCCACGGTCATCGGGCCAACGCCGCCCGGCACCGGGGTGATCCAGCTCGCCCGCTCTGCAGCAGCCTCGAAGCCGACATCGCCCACCAGGCGGCCGTCTTCCAGCCGGTTGATGCCGACGTCGATCACCACCGCGCCCGGCTTCACCCACTCGCCCGGCACGATGCCCGGGCGGCCCACGGCCACCACCAGGATGTCGGCATTGCGCACGGCCTGTTCCAGCACGTCCTTCGGGGTGAACTTGTGGCAGCTGGTGACGGTGCAGCCGGCGATCAGCAGCTCCAGGCCCATCGGTCGGCCGACGTGGTTGCTGACTCCGACGATGGTGGCGTTGCGGCCACGCACCGGCTGGTCGGTGTGGCCCAGCAGCGTGGTGATGCCGCGCGGGGTGCACGGGCGCAGGCCGAATTCACGCAGGGCCAGGTGGCCGACGTTTTCCGGGTGGAAGCCGTCCACGTCCTTGCGTGGGTCGATACGCTGGATCAGGCGGCGTGCGTCGGGAATGCCCGGCAGCGGCAGCTGGATCAGGATGCCGTTGATCTTCGGGTCGGCGTTGAGCTGGTCGATCAGGGCCAGCAGCTCGGCTTCGCTGGTGCCGGCCGGCAGATCGTAGTCATGCGCTTCGATGCCGACCTTTTCGGCCGCGCGGCGCTTGTTGCGCACGTACACGGTCGAGGCCGGGTCGCCCCCCACCAGCACCACGGCCAGGCCGGGGCGGCTGCCACCGGCGGCCACCCGGGCGTCGACGCGCACCTTCAGGCTGTCGAGCAGGTCCTCGGCAATACGTCGGCCATCGAGGATGCGGGCAGGAAACTGGGGGGCGGAGTCAGTCATCGAATGCGGGGGGCAGGCGGCGGCGGGGACGCTATTGTCCCTGATTCAGGCCCCCTCGCCCACCGGGATGTGGCAGCGGGGTCGGATCCCTTTGCCGCAGGCAAAGGGCTCTGACCCCCACCGACCAAGCTCAGGTACCGGTAGTGGGGGGGGGGGGGGCGGGGGGGGGGCAGCCCCCCGCACGCCCCCCCCCGCCCCCCCCGCCCCCCCCCGCGCCGGGGGGGCGACGACCACGGGGACGGCCACCGACGCGGCC
>NZ_JBRRCR010000007.1:0-85406 GCF_056759115.1 Stenotrophomonas sp. STEN087
TTTAACCTTTACCGCCCCCATTCCCCCACCGGGGGCGGGCGTTTCAGGGGGGGTGGGTACCCGGCCGGGGGCGGACCCTTTGCCGCCCTAAGGGTATCCGACCCCGTTCAGTCCAGGCTGGTACACTGGGCGCGCCGGTTCGCCGGTACACAAACGTCTTCAGGGCGGGGTGCGATTCCCCACCGGCGGTAGGTGCGCAAGCACGAGCCCGCGAGCGCCCCGGCCCATGGTCGGGGGTCAGCAGATCCGGTCCAATGCCGGAGCCGACGGTCATAGTCCGGATGAAAGAAGACGGTGCCACAGGGCCTTTGCGGCCCTGCGCCCGCCTGTTTGCCTTGCGGCGTTTTTCGCTCACTTTCCGCGGAGAACGTTTCTTGTTTACTGGAATCATCGAAGGCGTCGGCCGTCTGGCCGCACGCGAAGCCATCGGCGGCGATGTCCGCTTCACCTTCAACGTCGGCAACCTGCCGTTCGACCACGTGCAGATGGGCGAGAGCATCGCCATCAACGGTGTCTGCCTCACCGTCATCGCATTCGACGCCAGCAGCTTCCAGGCCGATGCCTCGACCGAAACCCTCGGCCTGACCACGCTCGGCCAGCTGGCTGAAGGGGCGGTCATCAACCTCGAACGCGCCATGCGCCCGACCGACCGCCTTGGCGGCCATCTGGTCAGCGGCCACGTCGATGGCCTCGGCCAGGTCCTGTCCATCCACGAAGATGCACGTGCCCAGCGCTGGCGCTTCGCCGCGCCGGCCGCGCTGCGCCGCTACATCGCCAAGAAGGGCTCGATCTGCGTGGACGGCGTCAGCCTGACCGTCAACGAAGTGGACGACGAAGGTTTCGAAGTCGCCCTCATCCCGCACACCGTGGCCAACACCGCCTTCTCCGCCACCGGCGTGGACAGCGCGGTGAACCTGGAAATCGACCTGGTGGCCCGTTACGTAGAACGTTTGATCGGTGTGCCGGCCAACGGCCAGCAGCCGCAGGGAGATGCCGCATGAATTTCGCCCCGATCCCCGAGATCCTCGAGGACATCCGCCAGGGCCGCATGGTCGTCATCGTCGATGACGAAGACCGCGAGAACGAAGGCGATCTCATCATGGCCGCCGAGCTGGTCAAGCCGTCGGACATCAATTTCATGGTCACCCACGGCCGTGGCCTGGTGTGCCTGCCGCTGACCCGCACCCGCGCCGCCGATCTCGGCCTGGCGCCGATGGTGCAGGCCAACACCGCGCAGTTCCAGACCAATTTCACCGTCAGCATCGA
Organism: Stenotrophomonas sp. STEN087; assembly: GCF_056759115.1. Classification (NCBI taxonomy): domain Bacteria; kingdom Pseudomonadati; phylum Pseudomonadota; class Gammaproteobacteria; order Lysobacterales; family Lysobacteraceae; genus Stenotrophomonas; species Stenotrophomonas sp. STEN087. The sequence goes on from NZ_JBRRCR010000007.1 coordinate 1,267, forward strand.
GGCGGCCGAAGGCGTGACCACGGGCATTTCCGCCCATGACCGCGCCCACACCATCCGCACCGCGGTGAAGCCCAACGCCAGGCCGGCCGACCTGCACCAGCCGGGCCACATCTTCCCGCTGATCGCCCAGCCGGGCGGCGTGCTGACCCGCGCCGGCCACACCGAGGCTGGCGTCGACCTGGCCATGCTGGCCGGGCTGGAACCGGCCGGCGTGCTGGTGGAGATCCTCAATCCGGATGGCAGCATGGCGCGCCGCCCGGAGCTGGAAGTGTTCGCCCGCGAGCACGGCCTGAAGATGGGCTCCATCGCCGACCTGATCGCCTACCGCCTGGCCACCGAAAAGACCGTCGAGCGCGTGGACGAGCGCGACATCGACACCGAATTCGGCCCGTTCAAGCTGGTCACCTACCGCGACCGCATCGCCCACGACCTGCATTTCGCCCTGGTCCGTGGCACCCCGGCGGCCGATACCCCGACCCTGGTGCGGGTGCAGGTGGAAAACCCGCTGGCCGACCTGCTGCACTGGCGCCGCGATGATTTCGGCGTGGCCGCCACCGATGCCCTGCGCGCGATTGCCGCCGAAGGGGCAGGCGTGATGGTGGTGCTGTCGGCCCCGCGCGACGGCGAGGCGCTGCTGGCCCGCCTGCGCCAGCAGCCGGCGCCGGTGGTGCCGGGCAAGGACAAGGACGTGGGCCAGTGGCGCCGTAATGGCGCCGGCTCGCAGATCCTGTCCGACCTGGGCCTGGGCAAGCTGCGCGTGCTGGGCACCCCCCGCCGCCAGGTGGGCCTGGCCGGCTACGGCCTTGAAGTGGTGGAAACGGTGACCCTGTAAGCCGCCTGGCGTGGGGGGGGCCCGGGGCCCCGCCAGCCACGGGCGCTGGGCCGCGCGCTGGGAGGGGAAGCGCAGCCCCACCCGGGAAGCGCGGGGGCGCGGGGGGCGGCCCCCCCGGCCCCCCCCCCCCCCGGGCCCCCCCGCCGCCCCCCCCCCCGCCGCCGCCCCCCCCCCCCCCCCCCCCCCCCCCCCCCCGCCCCCCCCCCCCCCCCCCGCCACTACCCACGGGCGCCCCGGGGCCCATCCACGGTAGAATCACCCCCTTATCGAACCCCCAAGCCGCATATGAGCCACTACGAAGGCGATCTTCGCACCCCCGAGTCGGCGCGCTTTGCCATCCTGGCCAGCCGCTGGAACGCCCGCATCACCGATACCCTGGTTGCTGGCGCCCGCCAGAGCCTGGCCGGCAACGGCATTGCCGAAGCCAACATCGACGTGATCCGCGTGCCGGGTGCCTGGGAACTGCCGCTGGTCGCCGCGCGCCTGGCCGCCGCCCATGAACACGCCGCCATCCTCACCCTGGGCTGCGTCATCCGTGGCGATACCCGCCACTACGAACACGTGGCCGACCGCTGCGCCGAAGGCCTGATGCGCGTGCAGCTGGATTTCGGCGTGCCGGTGCTGAACGGCGTGCTGGCCGTGGAACGTGCCGAGGATGCCGAGGCCCGCGCCGGTGGCAGCCACGGCAACAAGGGTGAAGAAGTCGCAATCGCTGCATTGGAAATGGTCAACCTGCTGGAGCAACTGCCATGAACAAGAACACCCAGGGCAAGCCCTCCGGTAAACCCGTCCGCCGTGATGGCATCGACCCGGTGCTGCGCTCGCGCGCCCGCCGTCGTGCCGTGCAGGCCCTGTACGCCTGGCAGATCTCCGGCGGCAACGCACAGTCGCTGATCGCCCAGTTCGCCCACGAGCAGGCCCGCGAAATCGCCGATCTGGCGTATTTCGAAGCCCTGGTGCATGGCGTGCTGGACAACCGCCGCGACATCGACGAAGCCCTCGGCCCGCACCTGGACCGTGGCATCGAAGAAGTGGACGCCATCGAACGCGCCGTGCTGCGCCTGGCCGGCTACGAGCTGCGCTACCGCCTGGACGTGCCGTACCGCGTGGTCATCAACGAAGCCATCGAATCGGCCAAGCGTTTCGGTTCCGAGCATGGCCACACCTACGTCAACGGCGTGCTGGATCGTGCCGCCGTCGAATGGCGCAAGGTCGAATCGGGTCACTGACCCGCCGCGTCCCGCATCGTTCGTTGAACGGCGCGGGAATCTGCTTCGGTAGAGTCGACTGTTAGTCGACTGCTCTTGATCCGGCGATACGACCGCTGATCGAAAGGCAGTCGACTAACAGTCGACTCTACCCCGCCGGTTCCATCCGATCGGCACGATCCGCCCGCATTCGCGCCCGCCGCCCATCCATGCAACCCGCCGGAGCGCCCCATGTCCCTGGCCGAATTCGCCCTCATCGACCGCATCCGCGCCCGCACCAGCGAGCGTGACGACATCCTGCTCGGCATCGGCGATGACGCCGCGCTGCTGCAGCCGCGTGCGAATGAGCAACTGGTGGTCACCGCCGATACGCTCAACAGCGGCGTGCATTTTCCGGCGGAAACCCCGGCGTACGACATCGGCTGGAAGACCCTGGCGGTCAACCTGTCCGACCTGGCCGCGATGGGCGCGCGCCCGGCGTGGTGCACGCTGGCGCTGTCGCTGCCGGACACCAGCGAAGAGTGGATCGACGCCTTTGCTGAAGGCTTCTTCGCCCTGGCCGACCAGCACGACATCGCCCTGATCGGCGGCGACACCACGCGTGGCCCGCTGTCGCTGACCGTGACCGCGATGGGCCAGGTCGGCCGCGGCCAAGCCCTGCGCCGCGACCGCGCGCAGGTCGGCGACGATGTCTGGGTGAGTGGCACGATCGGTGATGCCGCTGGCGCACTGAAGCTGTGGCAGCAGGGCGCGCTGGACGTGGCCACCGCCACCCTGCTGGGTGACTACGAAACCCTGCGCCTGCGCCTGCTGCGTCCCACCCCACGCGTCACCCTCGGCCTGCGCCTGCGTGCCTTCGCGCATGCCGCCGTGGATCTGTCCGATGGCCTGGTGGCTGACCTGGGCCACATCGCGGCACGCAGTGGCGTGGCCGCGCAGATCGATGCCGACGTACTGCCGATCTCGCCGGAGCTGCGTGGCCTGCTGGGTCGCGACGGTGCCCGCGAGTGTGCGCTGCACGGTGGTGATGATTACGAACTGTGTTTCACCGCCGCCGCCGACCAGCGCGACGCGCTGCTGTACCTGTCTGAATCGCTGGATGTGCCGCTGACCCGCGTCGGCCGCATCACCGAAGGGCAGGGCGTGCAGGTGGATGGCGAAGCCGCCAGCGGCGGTTACCAGCACTTCGCCTGATAGAGAGGCGCGCCGGGCAGGCCCGGCGCCACCACGTTGCCTGGGTAGATGCCAACCTTGGTTGGCACGCATGATCCATTCGGGGCGTGACCCGCCGCGATCAATCGCGCGGTGCGGACACACCGAAACGGTTGCCGCCCGGGGTGCTGGGCAGCACCAGGAACACCAGCAGCACCAGGCTCACGATGGGGACGACGCCCAGCAGCAGCCACCAGGCCGATCGGTCCGTGTCGTGCAGGCGGCGCACGGTGACGGCAAGCGTTGGCAGCACAAAGATCAGCCACATCACCACGTTCAGGCCGGTCGATGCCAGCGCCAGTGCCTGCGAATCGGTGTAGCCGGCAATGAAGCCCAGCACGTACGAGGGGATCGAGACGATCAGGATGAACAGCTGGAACCACCAGAATTCGCTGCGGCTCGCGCGCCCGTTGAACTGCGTGTAGCGCTTCAGCGGCATCATCATTTTCAGCATGGGAACACTCCATAGAAAGAAGGTGGCGACTATCCCCGCTCACGAGAGGGGGGCCACCAGGTACATTGAAATTGCCCGTAATACGCTGCCGAAGTGCAGGACGCCTGCTCAGTTTCGTGGGTCGACCGTGGTGTCGATCCTGGTTGAAAGCGACAGCGGTCCCGCCCAGTCACCTCACTGCACGACAGCAGCTTCCGCATCGCGCGCGGTGCCGTGGTCATCCAGCCACTGGAATTTCACTGAGGCCGGCAATGCGCTGCCTGTCGGCAGCAGCAACTCGGCCTGTGCACCGGGCGCGATCATGTCCACCTCCACCGCGTTCCCATCGGGCAGGGTCACGCTGCTCAAGGTCACGTGGTAGGCACTCGGGTTGTGTACCTGCAATGCACCACCGTGCGCACGCCATTGCAGCAGGCCGGCCGCATCGCGTGGTTGGCCAGACAGGCCCGCCGGGCGGTGGAACAGCTTCACCCGCGTGCGCACCGCGAACTGAAGCAGGTTGCGCGTGCCGGCATCGGTCGGCTTCGGCGGTATGTCCAGCAGGTTGAAGTAGAAGACCGACTCCCGGTCGCTGGGCAGTGCTCCGTCCGTGGGACGTGGCGCATACGTGATGCGGTAGGCCTGCCCTTGGTGCGGCTGCAGCAGGCGCGGTTCGGCCGGGGTCAGCCGGAACGGCGTGCGCACGTCTTCGGGACGCGCATGGCCATCGCCTGCATCGATCCAGACCTGCACCAGCGCGGGCTGCGTGCCCACATTGTTGGCGGACACCGTGACATCGCGGCCCTTGCCGGCATCGTTGATGATACGCGTGCCCTGCAGCGTAACCGCCGCCGACGCGGACGGTGCTGGTGCGGCGGCCAGCACTGCTGTCAGCACTGCAGCAGGCACGCCAAGTGAGCGGAAGGACATGGTTCACCTCATCCCAGAGCGGGCGTTCCATCCGTGGATCGCCCATGAAAAGTGCCGTTACCTGTAGAGCACGACGAAGTCGCCGGATGCATTGGCGATGCCCGCCTCTGCATCCTGGGCCGGGGAGGCGTACCAGGCGCTGTAATCCAGCTGACCGCTGCCACCCGCGGCGATGGTCACCCACTGCACCGGGTCCTCACCGATTTTCTGGTGGTTGCCGGCCGCGTCGTACAGGGCAACGCCCACGTTGCGGGCGGTGGAAGCGGCGGTCAGGCCAAGGTTGCCGGTGCTGCCATGCGGCAGCCCGCCGAAGCGGACGCTGACGTCCTGCGCGGCGCCCGAACCGGTGCAGTCCAGCTGGATCGAGAAGTTCTTCTGGCCGGCACGCGTATCGGCGTTGACCGAGGCCAGATCGACCTTGCCCATCGGCACGGTGATGGTGCCACCGGCTGAATTGACGGCACAGGTACTGGTGACCAGTTCACCGGTGACCTCCAGTTTCTCGGCAAAGGCGGACGGTGCTGCGCACAGCAGCAGGGGCAGTATCAACAAGCGGGCATTCATGGCGTACTTCCATCGGTAATCAGGGGGGCGCAGTATCGTGCGTCGCCATTCGCCCCGGAATGCAAAAAGTTGCAAAGCCCTGCGTGGCTCCGGCATCTGCAACTTGTTGCATGTTCGCCCCATTACCAGCCACCTAGAATCGCCGGCCTGATGATCCCAGGCAGGTGCAGCTATGCGCGCTCCCGCCCCCATTTTTTCTGGCCGGCTGCTGCTGCCGGCGCTGCTGCTCTGTGCCGGCAGCGCAGGGGCGGCCTGCCAGCGCAACGGCACCCGTGACGGGACGCTGGACCTGGTACTCACCATGCCCAACATCGACCGACCCGACACGCGTTTTTCCGGTAGTGCAAGTACGGCCGCCGAGGCATTCAACTGCACGCTGGGTACAGAGACTTTGTCGATCCAGATGCCGGCGGCTGGGCTTACCTATGTACGCGACATCGTTTATGAAGCAACAACCTACCCCGCCTACCAGACCAGTCCGCGCAGCCCGCTGCTGATCTTCAACCACACCATTGGCGACCTGGCCGGTGGCAACTACGAGCGTACGCCGCTGCGCGCCGGCGAAGTCACCCGGTCGCAGTTCGTCCCAACCACGGCCGGGCTGTTTGTTTCGACCGTCAATGTCTACGCCTTCTTCCGCGGTGGCGCGATGGAGAGCATGCCTGCCACGTCGCTGGGGACACTCGAGGTGTGGTCGCAAAGCGACGCCAGCAACCTCGTGCGGCATACCATCTCGGTGCAGCTGACGGTGCCCGTGCTGACGTGCACGCTGTCGGCGGCCAGTCATACGCTGGAAGACGTGTCGGCCAATGCACTGGCCAGCGCCGGGGACACTGCCAGGGAGTCGGCCTTCGGCGTTTCAATGAACTGCCCGAGCGCCAACGTCGATGTCGATCTTTCCGTGGCCGACGCCAACGCTGCCGGTGGCACCAACGGCATCCTCGCGCTGGCTGCGGGCAGTACAGCGGGGGGCGTGCAGATCCAGCTGCTGCAGGCGGGCGTGCCGGTGCAGTTCGGCAGTACCTGGAGCCATGGTTTCTCGCTGAAGGGCGTACAGGCTATTCCCTTCACGGCGCGCTACCTGCGCATGCCGTCGGCGTTGGTGCCTGGCACGGTGAAAGGCGAAGCTGTGCTGACGGCCACCTACCGATGAAGCCTTCGCTTGCTCTGCTCAGCGTGGCGGTTGCGCTGGCGCTCCCGGCGCGCGCGCTGGGAGCGCCTGCGCTGGAGTTCAGCGAGGGCTTCCTGATCGGTGGCGAGGCCATCGATCTGTCGCGCTACACACAGGGCCACCCGGTGCCCGCGGGCATCTACGCCGTCGACCTGCATCTGAACGACCGTTTCGTTGCCGCACGCGATATCACCTTCGTGACATCTGACGACTCTGCGGTGGCGCGCCCATGCCTGCCGGCGAGCCTGGTGGCGGGGCTGGGCCTGAAACCGGCGTACCTGGCAGCGCTGCCTGCCGACGATGCCTGTGTAGATCTGCCCGCACTGGTGGATGGTGCAACCGTGGCCTTCGACAGCAGCACCCTGCAGCTGTCGATCACCGTGCCGCAGGCCGCACAGGCCACGGCGGTGCGTGGCTACGTGGCACCGGAACTGCGCGACCGTGGCATCAACGCGGCCTTCGTCGATTACAGCGCCAACCATTTCCGCAGCGCTGGCCGCGACAGCAGCTACCTGGGCGTACGTGCGGGGGTGAACCTGGGCGACTGGCGCCTGCGCCACCGCGCCACCTTCAACCGCAGCACGCATGAAGGCAGCCGCCACGACGTCATCAGCAGCCACGCCCAGCGCGACCTTCCCGCATGGAACAGCCAGCTGTTGCTCGGCCAGTCCAACACCGGTGGCGAGTTGTTCGACAGCGTTGCCTTCACGGGTGTGCGTGTGGCGACCGACGAGCGCATGCTGCCCGACTCGCTGCGCGGGTATGCACCGGTGGTCAGGGGTATCGCCGAAGGCAATGCCGTGGTGACCATCCGCCAGAACGGTGGGGTGATCCACGAAAGCAACGTGGCACCGGGGCCGTTCCAGATCGACGACCTGTACCCGACCAGCTTCGGCGGCGATCTGGAAGTCACCGTGCAGGAAGCCGACGGCCGCAGCCAGCGCTTCAACGTGAACTTCTCCGCCGTGCCACAGGCCCTGCGTGCAGGCACGCATCGCTTCAGTGCCACGGTCGGTGCGCTGCGCGCGCAGGACGGCATGTTCGCGCCGCTGCGCTTTGCCGAAGGCACCTACGTGCGGGGCATCAACAACCGGCTGACCCTGCTCGGCGGCAGCCAGCTGGGCGAGCGCTACGCCGCCGTGTTGGGAGGCGCGGCCATCAACACCACGTTCGGTGCGTTCGGCGCGGACATCACCCATGCGCGTGCACGCCTGCCGGGTGCCGGTGTGGCCCGTGGCAACAGCTACCGGCTGAACTACCAGCGCTACTTTGCGGCCAGTGCAACCCACGTGGGTCTGGCAGCCTATCGCTACAGTACCGAGGGTCTCCACACGCTGGCTGATACTGCCCGCCTGCGTGACGATGCATGGGCGCCAGCAGGGCGTGCGCGGCAGCGCTACCAGTTCAACCTGTCGCAGCGGCTGGGCGCGCGCAGCAACCTGTACCTCAGCGGCGGCCATGTTGCGTACTGGGATCGCAGCGAGCGCCAGAATGATGTGCAGCTGGGCTTCCAGAGCGCCTGGGGCCCAGTGAACTATGGGGTTTCGGCATTGCGCTACCGGCTGGACGACGGCCGCCTGGACACGCGCTACGCGCTCACCCTCAGCGTGCCGCTGGGCCAGAGCGCTGCTGCGCCACGCTTGAACAGCCAGCTGAGCCGCTCAGGCACGGGCGACATGCAGCGCCAGGTGGGTGTGAGCGGAACCGCCGGCGAACACCAGTCGCTCAGCTACAGCCTGTCCTCCACCCGCGCAACTGCGAGCCGCAGCAGCACCGATGCGTTTGCCAGCTACCGCGGCCGGCATGGCACCGTTGATATGGGCTACAGCCAGACTGGCAACCGGCACAGCCAGTCGCTGGGGATGTCGGGCAGTGTGGTGGCCCATGCCGGTGGTGTGCAGCTGGGCCTGCCCGTGGGCGAGGGCTTCGCGCTGGTGCAGGCCAAGGGGGCGGCCAATGCCCGCGTCGGCAGTGGCGGCGACGTGCGCATTGCTGGCAACGGCTACGCGGTGCTTCCGCACATCAGCCCTTACCGCTGGAACCAGATTGAACTGGATCCCTCCGGGTTGCCGCTGGAGGTGGAGCTGCTGCAGACCTCGCAGCGTGTTGCGCCCACGGCCGGCAGCATCGTGCGTGTGGCCTTCGAGGTGCGCCGCGAACGCACGCTGTACATCGATGCCACCGATGCACTGGGCCAGCCGTTGCCATTCGCGGCGCGTGTGGAAGACGCGCGGGGCCAGCACAGGGGGGCCGTGGGCCAGGGCAGTGTCATCGCGCTGCGCGGTGCGCAGGCCGAAGGTGTGCTGGTGGTCGACCCCGACGGCCCGCAGCGCTGCCGGCTGATTTACCAGCTACCCGACGCACCCGATGCCTACGGGCTGTCGTGGACCCAGGCCATCTGCCTGCCCGATCCGCCGCTGCCTCCTGGCCTGCAGGTCCGCACTTCGCTGCCGCCTGCGTCCCCTTGATCCATCCGCTTTGAAAAGGAACCTGACATGCCCAAGTCCCTGCTTCCCCTGTTGCTGCTTGTGCTGCCCGCCAGTGCGTTGGCCGATACGGCCACGCTCACTGTCAGCGGTACGGTGCTGCCTGGCACCTGCACCATGACCGCCACGGACATCACCCTCGATCCGGTGAAGGCTGATGAAATGGCCGTCGCCACGCCGGTCAACCTCAAGGCCGGCGCGTTGAACTTCTCCGGTTGCGTGGGCGTGGTCCGGGCCCGTCTATCGTTCGACGGTACCGAGGCCGATGGCGATGCCCAGCGCTGGAAGAACACGGCCACGACCACGCCGGCCACCGGTGTTTCGATCGCGCTGCTGTCGGGCACCACCGGTACCAATTACCTGAAGAAGGGTGATGCCCAGACGGTTGCCGTTACCGGTGCCACGGCCAGCTATGCCCTGCGCGCGGGCTACTACATCGGGTCGAATGCTGGCATCAACGCCGGCAACATCTCCACTGAGATCGTGGTGACCGCCGCCTACGATTGAAGGCATGCACGCACCACACGCGCAGTAGAGCCACGCCGAGCGTGGCTGCGGCCCGCTCGGGGTCAGAGCCCTTTGCACCGCAAACGGATCTGACCCCGAAACCTCACGCCGCGCGCAGCTGCACATCCACGTACTCGGCCAACGCACGGCAGGCAAACAACAGCCCTTCGCGTGCGCCATCGCCCACCTGTTCCGTTTCATCGCCATCCACGCGCGTGCGTTCGATGGCGTGCAGCAGCTCCAGCAGGAAGGTCTGCCCGGCATTGGCGCGGTCGATGCGGGCCAGCGCCATGCTTTGGCCGGGCGTGTGGCCATCGTTCGGCCACGGCTGGCCGTTGGCGGCTTCCACCTGGCGGATGCGCCGCAGGCAGTTCAACACGGTGATGCTTTCGGGCGTGCGTTCGGGGGCATTGGCGGCATCGGTGGCGGCCAGCGTGCTTTCCAGCGTGCGCGCCAGATCATCGGGCAGGCGCGCGGCGGCGTCGCCAAGCGTGGCGAACAGGAAGGGGTACTTGGTCTTGGTCATCTCGGCGTCCTTGTGCATGAAGCAGGACGCCACCCGCGCGCGAAGGCGAGGGTGGCGGACGGTGCGTGGTTGCAATACCGGGGGCTGGTTCAGACTTGCCGGCGGGCACGAGGCCCCCACGCACCGCCCGCCATGGAGACGCGGACGGATTGCCAGCCGGCGCCGCGCACAGGGGATGCACGACGCCGGCAGGCAAGCGTAAACAACAAACCAGCCCACGGGATTGCAAGCCCGTGCCACCCGTTGTCGGTGGCATGTCGAGGATGGGCGGTTAGCGCCCGCAGCCCAATGAGAAAAGTTGGAAAGGTAGAAGAATTACGAATGCTTGCAGCGGGGCGGTGGCGGTTGCACGAACGCGCAGATCGCGACAAGCGCGCAATCGCTCTGGTAGGTGCCAACCTTGGTTGGCACGCTGTGGCAGGTGTCATGGGGCCTGGAGCGAGCGCGCTGTCGCGCGTGCCAACCAAGGTTGGCAGCTACCAACAACTACAGCGCTGGCAGCACCTTGCCCGGGTTGAGAATGCCGTCCGGATCGAGCGCGGCCTTGATCGCGCGCATCGTCGCCAGCGTCGCCGGGGTGAAGGCCTGCGCCATGAAGTCGCGCTTGGCCAGGCCGATGCCATGCTCACCCGACAACGTGCCGCCCAGCGCCAGCGTCAGTTCGAAGATCTTCGGCAGCGCGGCATGCGCACGCGCGTTTTCGTCGGCGTCTTCGGGGTGGTAGAGGATGTTGACGTGCAGGTTGCCGTTGCCGGCATGGCCGAAGGTGACGATGGTCAGCGTGTACTCGCGCGCCAGTGCCTGCACGCCGGCCACCAGATCGGGAATGCGCGACACCGGCACCACCACGTCTTCGTTGATCTTGCCCGGCGCAACGCTGCGCAGTACAGGCGACAGCGCCTTGCGCGCGGCCCACAGCTGGTCGCGGGCGCGGCCTTCCATCGCCACGTCCAGTTCGATCATGCCGTCGCCCTCGGCAGCGCTGGCCAGCGCCTGCAGCAGGTAGGGCAGGGTGTCGTGGTCGCCATCCGCTTCGACCAGCAGCATCGCACCGGCCTCGGGCACTTCGGCGCCGTTGAGGCGCAGCAGCTGCAGGCTGCGTGCATCCATGAATTCCAGGCGCGTGGGCACCACCGGCTGTGACATCAGCCGCGATACCGCAGCGGCCGCGGCATCGGCATCGCGGTACAGCACGCGCAGGCCGGCCTGGGTGACCGGCAGCGGGGTCAGCTTGAGCGTCGCTTCCACGATCAGTGCCAGCGTGCCTTCGCTGCCCACCAGCAGATGGGTCAGGTCATAGCCGGTGGCGTCCTTGGTGTAGGCGCCGCCGCAGCGGATCACTTCGCCGGTGCCGGTGACGGCGACCAGGCCCAGCACGTTGTCGCGGCTGGTGCCGTACTTCACCGCGCGCGGGCCGCCGGCATTGCAGGCCAGGTTGCCGCCGATGCTGCAGATCTCCGCGCTGGACGGGTCCGGTGCCCAGAACAGGCCGTGCGGGGCCAGCGCCTGCTGCAGCGTGCCGTTCATCACGCCCGGCTGCACCACAGCGCAGCGATCGCCGGCGCGGATCTCGACGATGCGGTCCATGCGGGTGAACGACAGCACGATGCTGCCCGGCTGCGGCACCGCCGCGCCGGTGGTGCCGGTGCCCGCACCGCGTGCGACCAGGGCCACGCCGTGCGTGCGGCAGGCGCGCACCAGCGCCTGCACCTGCTCGATGTCGGCGGGCAACGCCACGGCTTCCGGGCGTTGCCGGCGCCAGGAGTTGTCCTGCGCGTTGGCCTCCAGCGCACCGTCATCCATGCGCCAGCCCTCCGCGCCCAGCAGGGCGGACAGTTCGGCAACGAGGGCGGCGGGCAGGGCAGTGCTCATGAGGGATTCCGTGGGACGGCAGGGGCAGGTTGGATCAGTTTCCAGGCGACCACGGCGGTGGCCAGCGGCAGCCACACCCAGCGCAGCTCGGACAGCAGCGTGGCCAGGCCGCGCGCGCTGAAGAACTGCGGGGCAAACGGTGAAACGCGGATCGGCCGCCACGGTGCGAAGAAGCGATGCTCGCTCCACGGCCAGGCCAGGGCGACGCCCAGCCCGCCGGAGGTCATCGCATCCAGCAGCGGATGGCTGGCCGCGCAGACGAAGACGAAGACCGCGGCCTGCACGGTGGATGTCGTAGATGCCAACCTTGGTTGCCGCGGAACCGCCGACCAAGGTCGGCGACTACCAAAGAACGCCAGCACCGCCGCCAACGCGGCCAGCACGCCGGAAAACAACAACGAATGGCTGGCGCCACGATGGCCGAACGCATCGGCGTAGGGAATGTCCAGGGCAAACGCCAGCACGTCGGCGTCGGGCAGCATCGCGGCAATCACGCCGGCGGCCAGCAGGCGCGGCGGAATGCGGCCGCGATCAGCGGCGCACCACAGCGCCAGCGGCACGGCGGCATGGGTGATGATCGACGGCATCAGCAATCATCCAACCGGAACGCATCGCGCAGCCAGCGCAGCTGCGGCGGATCGCCACTGGCCTCCACCACATCGAAACGGCAGGGCGCATCGGCCAGGGCAGGGTGCTCCTGCAGGTACAGCAGCGCGGCATGGGCCAGGCGCCGGCATTTTCGCGCATCCACCGAGGCCGCGCCGCTGCCGAAATCCGCGCGTGCGCGGTAACGCACTTCCACGAACACCACGGTGCCCGCGTCGTCCATCACCAGGTCCAGTTCACCACCGCGGTAGCGCACGTTGCGTGCGCGCGGCTGCAACCCGGCCTGTTGCAGGTGCTGCTCGGCGGCGGCTTCCACCGCCGAGCCCCGTTGCAGGTGCTCAGCGACCACCGACGATCGGCATCGGGCGGCCACCACTGAAGGTGGACCACGCCGGCTGGCGCAGGATGTTGCCGTTGCTGTCCAGGTACAGCGTGCCGGTGGCGCCATCGAGGCCGCCTTCGTTCGACAGCTTTTCCAGGTAGGCGCTGATCTTCCACGCATCGGCGCCGAAGGCGAACAGGCGGCCGGCCGCACCGCGCGCGCTGGGCAGGGTCTGGCCCACCTGCGCGGCCGACGGCAGGCCGGACACGCTGCGCACGTTCCAGGCTTCGTTCGGGTAGATGATGCCGTCCAGCGCCACGTCTTCCTCGGCCTTGCCGCTGCCGGTGGTCAGCTGGCTGGTGCCGACGCGCGTTGCGCCACCGGCACCGGCCAGGGCCAGCTGCGGTGCCAGCAGGCGTGCCTGCGGGGCACGCACGGCCAGGAACACGGCATCGATCCGGCCGGCGTTGCGCACCTGCGCGCTGACATCACCCACCGCGTCGACCACAGCGACCGTGGCGGCCACCTGGCCCCCGCGCTGGGCGAAACGCTGGGCAAAGGCGGCAGCGGCACGGCGGCCGGTGTCGTCGTTGCTGCTGATGACCAGGGCGCGGTTGCGCTCGCGGCCACGCAGGTATTCGGCGGCGACGATGCCGTCGTCTTCCGGCGCCAGCGAGAAACCGGCGCTGCCGGCCGGCGGCGCATCCTTGCCGCGGTTCAGGGCCAGCACCGGCACCTGCAGCGGCTGGCGGCCGTAGACCGCATCCACTTCGTCGCGGCCCAGCGGGCCGACCACGAAGTCGGCACCGGAGGCCACGGCCTTGTCATACGCGGCCAGCGCACCGGCCGGGGTACCGGCGGTATCGAAGAAGTTGATGTCCGGGCGACGGCGGCTTTCACCGTAATAGGCGGCCAGCAGGCCATCGCGCACAGGCTGTGCGGCGGTAGCCAGGCGGCCGCTCAGCGGCAGCAGCACGGCCATCTTCGCCGGCGGACGGTAGCCATCGCTCATCGCCGGCGGGCGCTTGCTGGTATCGAACTGGGCCGCGCCGTCGCGGTCGAACGGGCGCGGCAGCGGCAGGCCGCGGGCGATCAGCGCACGGCCGGCGAAGTTGTACAGCGGGTCGTTGGCCGGCAGCGCGGCGGCACGGCTGCGCAGGGTGGCGTCGTCCAGCGTGCCGAGCAGGCCGGAGATGGCGGCCTGGTTCTCGCTGCGGGCGGTACCGGCCAGGCCGGCGTGGGCACGGGCGCGCTCGGTGGCGGCAGCGAAGCTGTCACCGCTGGCCTGCAGTGCCTCGGCGCGGGCCAGGTGCCAGCGCGTGCGCAGGCTGGGGTGCACGTTGTCACCCGCGTCCTTCAGCAGGACCAGCACCTGTGCCGGCTGCTTGTCGGCCAGGGCCAGCTCGGCGCTGGTCAGCTGGAAACGCTGCAGGCTGGCGCCGGACAGCTGGCGGGCGGTCAGCTGGCCCAGCAGGCTGCGCGCGCGGGCGCTGTCACCGGCCAGGTGCCAGGCCCAGGCCGCATCGGCCAAGGTGTTGCTGCGGGCACCGCCGCGCAGGGTGGCGGCCTGCGCTTCCAGCTGCAGGGCAGCGTCGCGCGGCTTGCCTTGTTCGATCAGCGCCAGCGCCTGGCTCTGGGCCGGCGATTCGGGGGCACTGGTAAGGCTGGTGGTGGCACAACCGGCCAGAAGCATCAGCGACAACGACAGGGCGGAGATGCGTGCGGCGGGCTTGTTCATGATCGGGTCCATGCGATGAGGGCAGCGGCCTTGGCCAGGTACACGCTAGGATTCTACCCTTGCCCCGTGAGTACCGCTGAAATGAGTGTGCCAACCCTGTATGTCGTCGCCACGCCGATCGGCAACCTGGCCGATCTGAGCCCGCGCGCGCAGGAGGTGCTGCGCTCGGTGGCGGCCATCTGTGCCGAAGACACCCGCCGCAGCGGCCAGCTGCTGTCCCATTTCGGCATCCAGCAGCCGCTGGTGGCCCTGCACGAGCACAACGAAGAGGCCCTGTCGCAGCGCCTGGTGGCGCGCCTGCAGGCCGGCGAGTCGCTGGCCCTGGTCAGCGACGCCGGCACGCCGCTGGTCAGTGATCCCGGCTTCCGCCTGGTCCGCGCCGCGCGCGCGGCCGGCATCAAGGTCAGCCCCATCCCCGGTGCCTGCGCGGCCATCGCTGCGCTCAGCGTGGCTGGCCTGCCCAGCGATCGCTTCAGCTTCGAGGGCTTCCTGCCGGCCAAGGCCAGCGGCCGCCGCGACCGCCTGCAGGCGCTGGCCGGCGAAGTGCGCACGATGGTGTTCTACGAATCCTCGCACCGCATCGTCGAATCGCTGGCGGACATGTCGGCCATCTTCGGTGCCGAGCGCCCGGCCGTGCTGGCGCGCGAGCTGACCAAGCTGTTCGAGACCGTGCTGGATGGTGATCTGGCCGGCCTGCTGGCCAGGGTCGAGGCCGACGAGAACCAGCGCAAGGGCGAGTTCGTGGTGATGGTGCAGGGCGCCGGCGATGACGCCGAAGCGCAGCTGGCGCACGGTCGCCACGTCTACGCCAAGCTGAGCGAGCACCTGCCGCCGTCGACTGCCGCCAAGCTGGCCGCCGAACTGACCGGCGCCCCGCGCAAGGCGTTGTACGGCAGCTGATGAGGGGCGCAGCCACGCATGGCGTGGCTCTACTGTAGATCCACGCCATGCGTGGATGGATGAACCGCGTGCCGCGATCAACACGGCAGAAAAGGGCTGCGTAGGCTAGAATGCGCGTTGGCGGAGCCGGCCAGACAGTCGCGTCATCCCTTCGGGGGTGCCGAGGAAAGTCCGGGCTCCATAGGGCAAGGTGCCAGGTAACGCCTGGGCGGCGCAAGCCGACGGAAAGTGCAACAGAAAGATACCGCCTACGTCTTCTTCGGAAGGCCGGTAAGGGTGAAATGGTGCGGTAAGAGCGCACCGCGAGTCTGGTAACAGACCGGCACGGCAAACCCCACCTGGAGCAAGACCAAATAGGGATCCATTGGCGCGGCCCGCGTTGGATCCGGGTAGGTTGCTTGAGCGTTGCGGCGACGTAACGCCTAGAGGAATGACTGTCCACGACAGAACCCGGCTTATCGGCCGGCTCCGCCTCCATTTCTCAGATCGGCGATGCCATCCACGCATGGCGTGGATCTACTGGGCGTGCAGTCATCCACGCATGGCGTGGATCTACTAGAACGCGACGTTGCTCTCGCCGAGGAATACACCCTGCGCGCCGAAGCGGCGTTCGTGCATCTGCCCATGGCCCTGCGCATCGATCAGCAGCACGGTGCTGGCGCGGGTGCCGTAGTCATCGCCGCGGATGAAGGCCGGGCTCAGCCAGCGCTCGCGTTCCAAGCCGATGCCGGTGTCGGGCAGGTCGCTGTCGGCGGGGCGGTGTTCGTCGGCGAGGGCATTCCATAAGGGGGTCAGGTCTGGGGTCAGAGCCCTTTCGCTCTGCGAAACGGATCCGACCCCGTCGTCGTCCAGCCAGGTCGAGAGTGCGGCCATCAGCCGGCGGGTCTTCGGCCAGGGCGCGTCCAGGGCGCCGTTGGACATGCCGTGTACGCCCGGTCCCAGCGTCTGGCGCTCGGCAGGATGGTTGCCCAGGTACTCGAGGCTGTCGCTATCGGCCAACAACAGGTTGAACGGAGCATATGCCGCGGCGATGCCGGCCAGGCGGTCCATGTGCACGGCGGCCGGTTCGCGGCCGCGCAGGAAATCGGCCACCAGCGCACCACGCGAAGGACCGGCCTGGGCGGCCAGCGGGTCACGCACGTTGGTGACCACGGCCATGCGCCCGGCACGGCCTGCACCGGCCCAGCCACCGCCCGAACGCAGGTCGCGTCCGCCGATGATGGACGGCTCGTCCTGCCAGGGGGCCAGGGCCGCGGTCGGGCGGGCGTGGAACTCATCGCGGTTGCCGGTCATCACCAATCGCCAGTGCGGGTGACGTAACCAGCCAAGAGCAAGCAGGCACATGGCGTCATTGTGCCCGGTTTGCGCAGTCCGACGCCGCTTTCAGCCCGTCCTGGATGAATGCGCAGGCCATGTTTCACGCCGTCTCCACACCCCTGAACTTCTGTTCAATCTCAAAAATTGAGACGGATCAGCAACTTGTGGATAAGCCTTGAACAATTCTCTAAACATTGCCGCAAGCCATTGATGTGGCTGGCGATTTCCCCGCTGAAAAGTTGTTGACAACCCTAGGGCCCCTGCTAAGGTGGGCATCAGAGGGAAAACCGGGTGTTTTGTGGGTTTTCGTGGTTCAATGTTTCACCGGGCGAAGGAAGGGTGCACGCGTCGTGTTCCAGGGCGAGACGGCCATCACAGTTGACGATAAAGGACGCATGGCGGTTCCCACCGCCTACCGCGACCTCGTCGCGCGTGCCAGCAACAACCGTCTTGTTTTGACCTACAACCCGTTCGAAGCCGGCTGCCTGTGGCTGTATGCCGAGTCGGAATGGGAACGGGTCCGCGACGACGTGATGTCCAAGCCCAACACCCAGCGCGTCGTGCGCCTGTTGCAGCAGAAGCTGGTCGGTTCGGCCGCCCATCTCGAGCTCGACGGCAACGGTCGTATCAGCATTCCCGCCAGCCACCGCGGTGCGGTGGGCATTGAAAAAAAGGCGGTATTGCTCGGTATGGGCGACAAATTCGAATTGTGGAGCGAGCAGGCGCATCGTGCCCTGATCCAGCAGACATTGTCTGACGAGGATCTGGGTGATGGGTTGCTCGACCTGAAGTTGTGAGCCGGGGTGCCCGGATGCGCCCAGAAGCGCAGACCGGTCACCTTCCGGTGTCGCAGTCGCCGGCGGTGCACCTGCCGGTCCTGTACACCCAGGTCATTGACGGCCTGAGGGTGATCGAAAACGGACGTTATCTGGATGGCACGTTCGGTCGTGGCGGTCATGCACGCGGCGTGCTCACCCAGTTGGGCCCGGAGGGGCGCCTGCTGGTCATGGACAAGGATCCGGAAGCCATCGCCGTGGCCGAGCGCGACTTCGCGCCGGACCCGCGCGTGTCCATCTTCCGTGGCAGCTTCGCCCAGCTGCTGCAGTGGGATGCGACGGCCGACGGCCTGGATGGCGTGCTGTTCGACCTCGGCGTGTCCTCGCCGCAGCTGGACGTGGCCGAGCGTGGTTTCAGCTTCGGCAAGGACGGCCCGCTGGACATGCGCATGGACCCGGACAGCGGCGAGAGCGCGGCGCAGTGGATCAACCGCGTCGAAGGCCGCGAGATTGCCGACGTGCTGTGGACCTACGGCGAAGAGCGGCAGAGCCGCCGCATCGCCCGTGCCATCGTCGCCCGCCGCGAGAAGCAGCCCTTCACCCGCACCGCCGAACTGGCCGAGCTGATCGCCTCGGTGATGCCGCGTGGCAAGGACAAGATCCACCCGGCCACGCGCAGCTTCCAGGCCATCCGCATCCACATCAACCGCGAGCTGGCCGATCTGGAAGCCGGGCTCGATGCGGCCGTGGAACGGCTCAAGCCCGGTGGCCGCCTGGCGGTGATCAGCTTCCATTCGCTGGAAGACCGCATCGTCAAGCAGTACATGAACCGCCTGGCCAAGGCGCCGCCTGCCAACCGCCGCCTGCCCGAGGCCGTGGCGTTCGTGCCGACCCTGGACCTGATCGGCGGTGCCATCAAAGCCACCGATGAAGAACTGGCCGCCAACCCGCGTGCCCGCAGCGCCGTGCTGCGCGTGGCACAGAAGCGGGGGGCCGATGCATGAGCCGGCTGCTGCTGATCATCCTGTTGGCCTGCACCGTGGCCTCGGCGATCGGCGTCGTGTTCGTGCGTCACCGTCATCGCCAGACGTTCATCGAGCTGTCGCGTGCCGAGCGCACGCGTGATGACATCAACCTGGAGTTCGGCCGCCTGCAGCTGGAACAGGCCACCCTGGCCGAAGCCAACCGCGTCGACCGCGTGGCCCGCGAGAAGCTGGGCATGAAGTTTCCCGAAGCCGCCGACGTGGTGGTGGTGCGCCCATGAGCAAGACCGGCCGCAACCGCCCGCGCAACGCCTTCAACCTGCGCCAGCGCCTGCGCTGGGTCGCGCTGGCGCTCGGCCTGTGCTCGGTGTCGCTGGTCGGTCGCGCGGCCTACGTGCAGATCATCAACAGCGACTTCTACCAGCGCCAGGGTGAGGCACGTTACCTGCGCGAGCTGCCGATCAAGACCTCGCGCGGCATGATCACCGACCGCAACGGCGAGCCGCTGGCGGTGTCGACCCCGGTCGCGTCGATCTGGGTGAACCCGCAGGACCTGCTGCGTGCGCCGGACCGCATCCCCGAGCTGGCCCAGGCGGTCGGCATGTCGGTGGACGAGCTGAGCAGCCGCCTGTCGCAGAAGTCGGACAAGGAATTCATGTACCTGCGCCGCCGGATCAATCCGGACGACGCGGAGAAAGTGGTCGCGCTGAAGATTCCGGGCGTGGCCGCGCAGCGCGAGTTCCGCCGCTTCTACCCGCAGGGTGAGGCGATGGCGCACGTGCTGGGCTTCACCAACATCGATGACCGCGGCCAGGAAGGGCTGGAGCTGGCCTTCGACGAATGGCTGCGCGGCAAGGCCGGCGCCAAGCGGGTGATCCGCAACCGAAAGGGCGAAACGGTGGAGAGCGACCTGCTGCGCGCCGCCGAGCCGGGCAAGGACCTGACCCTCAGCATCGACCGCCGTATCCAGTACCTGGCCTTCAAGGAGCTGCGCAACGCGCTGGTGGCCAACAAGGCGGCCGGCGGTTCGATGGTGATCATGGACGTGGCCACCGGCGAGATCCTGGCCATGGTCAACCTGCCGACCTACAACCCGAATTCGCTGAACGGTGCGGTGCCGGACACGCGGCGCAACCGCGCCGTGACCGACCTGGTCGAGCCGGGTTCGACGATGAAGCCGCTGACCATCGCCACCGCGCTGCAGTCCGGTGCGGTGACCAAGGACACCATCATCGATACCAACCCGGGCTACATGCAGGTCGCCCGGTTCACCATCCGTGACGTGCCGCGCAACAACGGCGTGCTCAACGTCACCGGGGTGATCACCCGCAGTTCGAACATCGGCGCCGCCAAGATCGCTGCGAAGATGACCGACCAGACCTTCTATGACGGCGTACGTCGTTTCGGCTACGGCTCGGTGCCGCACAGCGGTTTCCCCGGTGAATCCGGTGGCGTGGTGCGCCGCCCGGGCAACTGGGATGGCGCAACCAAGACCACCATGTCCTACGGTTACGGCCTGAACGTGACGCCGCTGCAGATCGCGACCGCGTACTCGGCGCTGGCCAACGGCGGCAAGCTGATCGCCCCGACCTTCGTCAAGGGCCAGCGCAACGAAGGCAAGCAGATCATCGACGAGAGCGTGGCCAAGGAAGTCGTGGCCATGATGGAAACGGTGGTGACCCAGGGCGGCGCCAAGCAGGCAGCCGTGCTCGGCTACCACGTGGCCGGCAAGACCGGTACCGCGCGCAAGGCCGGGCCCGGCGGTTACGAGCGTGGCCACTACAACTCGCTGTTCGCCGGCGTGGTGCCCGCCACCAACCCGCGCTTCGCCACCGTCATCGTCATCAACGACCCGCAGGGCGGCAAGTTCTACGGCGGCCTGGTGTCGGCGCCGGTGTACCACAACGTGATGGAAGGCACCCTGCGCCTGATGGACGTCCCGCTGGACGACCTGCAGTCGTGGCTGGCTGCCCAGCAGTCCGGAAAGATGGGGCATTCGGCCTCCATCCTGCCGGCGCCGCCGGCCGAGGCCGCGCTGCCGGCCGATGCCGCCGCCGAATTCGACGCCGCGCTGCCCAGCGCGCAGAACCATGTGCCGGCCCCGCCCGCGGGAGGCACGCAATGAGTCCTTCGATGTTGCTTTCGCAGTTGCTTCCGGATGTTGCCCTGGCGGGCAACGATCCCGTTCTGACCGGCCTGGTGCTGGACAGCCGTGCCGTGCGCCCCGGCAATGCCTTCGTCGCCATCGCCGGTTTCGGTGCGCATGGCCTGGGCTTTGTCGAACAGGCGCGCGCGGCCGGTGCCAGCGCCATCCTGTTTGAACCGCCGGCCCCGGCCGAGCTGCCGGCCCCGGCTGATGCCATCGCCGTGCCGGGCCTGCGCGCACGCCTCGGCGCCATGGCCGACCAGTTCCATGGTGCGCCCTCGCGTGCGATGACGATGGTGGGGGTGACCGGCACCAACGGCAAAACCTCCACCGTGCAGCTGCTGGCCCAGGCCTGGCACCTGCTCGGTACGCCCAGTGGCAGTATCGGCACGTTGGGCGCCGGACTTTATGGCGCGGTCGAGCCGACCGGCTTCACCACCCCGCTGGTGCTGCAGATGCATGCGCTGCTGGCGCAGCTGCGCAACGACGGCGCACGTGCGGTGGCGATGGAAGTCAGCTCGCACGCGCTGGACCAGGGGCGCGTGGATGCCGTGCACTACGACGTGGCGGTGTTCACCAACCTCACCCGCGATCACCTGGATTACCACAGTGACATGGCCAGCTACGGCGCGGCCAAGGCACGCCTGTTCCACCGCCCGGGCCTGAAGGCCGCGGTGGTGAACCTGGATGATGCGTTCGGTCGTGAACTGTTTGCAGGCCTGCCGGCCAGCGTGCAGGCCATCGGCCTGAGCTCGCGCGGTGCCGCCGGTGCCAGCGTGCGTGCCGAAGGCCTGCAGCTGGATGGTCGCGGCATCGGCTTTGAACTGGTCATCGACGGCGCGCGCGCTGCGGTGCAGTCGCCGCTGCTGGGCCGCTTCAACGTGGACAACCTGCTGGCCGTGGCCGGCAGCCTGCATGCACTGGGCGAGTCGATCGAGCGCATCGCCGGCGTGCTGTCGGCACTGCAGCCGATCCGTGGCCGCATGAACCGCCTGGGTGGCGAAGACGGCCTGCCCACCGTGGTGGTCGACTACGCACACACCCCGGATGCGCTGGAACAGGCCCTTGAAAGCCTGCACGGCCACCTGCAGGGCACGCTGTACTGCGTGTTCGGCTGCGGTGGCGAGCGCGATACCGGCAAGCGCCCGCAGATGGCCGCCATCGCCGAGCGCCTGGCCAACCAGGTCATCGTCACCGACGACAACCCGCGTGGCGAAGACGGCGACGTGATCGTGGCCGACATCCTCGCTGGATTCGCCGATGCCTCGGCCGTGACCGTGCAGCGCAGCCGCGCGCGTGCGATCGGCCTGGCAGTGAAGCGCGCCGGTGAGGGCGACATCATCCTGATCGCCGGCAAGGGCCACGAGCCCTACCAGGAGGTCAACGGCGTGCGCCACGACTTCGACGACACCGAAGTGTCGGCCGCCGCGCTGGCTGCGAAAGCCGGTGTGCTGGCAGCACAGGCAGGGGAGGGCATCGCATGAAGCGCACCCTGCTTTCGCTGATCGCGCACTGGGCCGGTGGTGAGATCCACGGCGACGACGTGGCCATCGATGCGGTCAGCAATGACACCCGCAGCCTGGGCGCCGGCACCCTGTACGTGGCCCTGCGCGGCGAGCGTTTCGACGGCCATGACTTCGCCGCCGATGCGCAGGCGCGTGGCGCGAGCGCGCTGCTGGTCGAGCGCCTGCTGCCGCTGGATGTGCCGCAGGTGCTGGTGGCTGACAGCGAACTGGCCCTGGCCAGGATTGCCGCCGGCATGCAGCGCGACCGCGACACCGAGGTGTTCGCGATCACCGGCAGCAACGGCAAGACCAGCGTCAAGAGCCTGCTGCTGGCGATCCTGCAGCAGGTGGCCGAGCACGCGCACAAGGTGGTCTACGCCAACCCGGGCAACCGCAACAACGAGATCGGCCTGCCGCTGGCGGTGATCGATGCCCCGGAAGATGCCGACTACGCCGTCTACGAGATGGGCGCCGGCAAGCCGGGCGACATCGCCTACCTGACCGACATCGCCCGCCCGCGCTATGCGCTGGTCAACAACATCGCCCCGGCGCACCTGGAACGCATGGGCAGCCTGCTCGGCGTGGCGGTGACCAAGGGCGCGATCTACGCCGCGCTGCCGGCCGATGGCGTGGCCGTCATCAATGTCGACGATGCCTACGGCCGCTGGTTCGAACAGCATTTCATCGGTACCCCGGCGCGCTGCCGGGTGCTGCGCTATGGCCTGGACCACAGCGCCGACGTCACCGCGCGCGACATCCGCGCCGGTGCGCAGGGCAGCCAGTTCACCCTGGTCGCGCCGCAGGGCGAGGTCCGCATCGCACTCGGCCTGCCGGGCCGGCACAACGTCAGCAATGCGCTGGCCGCGGTCAGCCTGGCGCTGGGCGCCGGCATCGACCTGGCCCTGGTGGCGTCGGGCCTGGCTGCGGCGCAGCCGGTGCCGGGCCGCCAGATCGCCCACCAGCTGCGCAGCGGCGCGGTGCTGGTGGACGACAGCTACAACGCCAACCCCGGTTCGCTGGCCGCCGCCATCGATGCCCTGGCTGCCGCCCCGGAAGAGGGCTGGCTGGTGCTGGGCGACATGCGCGAGCTGGGCCCGGACGCCGAAGCCCTGCACGCGCAGGCCGGCCTGCGCGCACGTGCCGCCGGCCTCAAGCGCCTGTATGCACTGGGCCCGCTCAGTGCCGCCGCCGCCACCGCCTTCGGCGAAGGCGGCCGTCATTTCGCCACCCATGACGCGCTGTCGCAGGCGCTGAAGGACGAGCTGCACGCTGGCGTGCGCTGCCTGGTCAAGGGTTCCCGTGGCAGCGCCATGGACACGATTGTCAAAGCGCTGCTGGCGCAAGGAGAGGAATCCCCGCATGTTGTATGAACTGGCTCGATGGTTGCAGCAGTTGGAGAGCCTGTTCGGGCTGTTCAACTACCAGACGTTCCGCGCCATCCTTGCCGCGCTGACGGCCCTGTTCCTGTCGCTCTGGCTCGGCCCGGCGGTGATCCGCCGTCTTGCCCAGTTCAAGGGCGGCCAGCCGATCCGTACCGACGGCCCGCAGACCCACTTCGTCAAGGCCGGCACGCCCACCATGGGCGGTTCGCTGATCCTGCTCACCGTCACCCTGTCGGTGCTGATGTGGGCCGACCTGCGCAACCGCTACGTGTGGCTGGTGCTGGCCGTCATGCTGTGCTTCGGCGCCATCGGCTGGTACGACGACTGGATCAAGATCGTGCGCCGCGACCCGAACGGCCTGGCCTCGCGCTGGAAGTACCTGCTGCAGTCGATCTTCGGCCTGGCCGCGGGCATCTTCCTGCTGCAGACCGCCGACGTGCCGGCCGCGCTGACCTTCTACATCCCGATGTTCAAGTCGATCGCGCTGCCGCTGGCCGGCATCAGCTTCGTGGCCATCGCCTACTTCTGGATCGTCGGCTTCTCCAACGCGGTCAACCTGACCGACGGCCTGGACGGCCTGGCGATCATGCCCACCGTGCTGGTGGCCTGCGGCCTCGGCGTGTTCGCCTACGCCTCGGGCAACGTGGTGTTCGCCAACTACCTGCAGATCCCGCAGATTCCTGGTGCCGGTGAACTGGTCATCATCTGCGCGGCCATCGCCGGCGCGGGCCTCGGCTTCCTGTGGTTCAACACCTACCCGGCCATGGTCTTCATGGGCGACATCGGCGCACTGGCGCTGGGCGCGGTGCTGGGCACGATCGCGGTCATCACCCGCCAGGAGCTGGTGCTGGTGATCATGGGCGGCGTGTTCGTCATCGAAACGCTGTCGGTGATGATCCAGGTGGCCTCGTTCAAGCTGACCGGCAAGCGCGTGTTCCGCATGGCGCCGATCCACCACCACTTCGAGCTGAAGGGCTGGCCGGAGCCGCGCGTGATCGTGCGCTTCTGGATCATCTCGGTCGTGCTCGTGCTGATCGGCCTTGCCACCCTGAAGGTGCGCTGAGAATGAACGACCTGTCCCGCCAGGCAACACGCCTCGAAGCCATCGAAGGCAGCTACGACAAGTGGCTGCTGGGCGCGATCATCGCGCTCACGGGCATTGGCGTGGTGATGGTGGCGTCCAGCTCGATCGCACTGATGAGCAGCCCGTTCTACTACCTCAACCGCCACCTGATCTTCCTGGCGGTGGGCATCGTGCTGGCGGTCGTGGCCGCCCGCACCGAGCTGAAGTCGATCGAGCAGTACAACCAGATCCTGCTGCTGGGCTGTTTCGTGCTGCTGCTGGCGGTGTTCACGCCGGGCCTGGGCAGCACGGTCAACGGCGCGCGCCGCTGGATCAACCTGGGCATCTCCAAGTTCCAGACGGTCGAAGCGGTGAAGGTGCTCTACATCGTCTGGCTGTCCAGCTACCTGGTGCGTTTCCGCGACGAGGTCAATGCGACCTGGCCGGCGATGCTGAAGCCGCTGGGCGTGGCCGGTGCGCTGGTCGTGCTGCTGCTGCTGCAGCCCGACTTCGGTTCGTCCACCCTGCTGCTGGCGATCACCGCCGGCATGCTGGTGCTGGGCGGGGTGAACATGCCGCGCATGTCGATGCCGGTGATCATCGGCCTGGTCGGCATGAGCGCGCTGGCGATCATCGAGCCGTACCGCATGCGCCGCATCACCTCCTTCCTCGACCCGTGGGCCGACCAGCAGGGTGACGGCTACCAGCTGTCCAACGCGCTGATGGCCGTGGGCCGTGGCGAGTGGACCGGCGTCGGCCTGGGCAACTCGGTGCAGAAGCTGTACTACCTGCCCGAAGCGCATACCGACTTCATCTTCTCGGTCACCGCCGAGGAATTCGGCTTCCTGGGCACCTGCACCATCGTCGCCCTGTACGCGCTGCTGGTCGGCCGCACCTTCTGGCTGGGCATGCGCTGCGTGGAAATGAAGCGCCACTTCTCCGGCTACATCGCCTTCGGCATCGGCCTGTGGATCAGCATGCAGACCTTCGTCTCGATCGGCGTGAACCTGGGCATCCTGCCGACCAAGGGCCTGACCCTGCCGCTGATCTCCTCGGGCGGTTCGTCGGTGCTGATGACCTGCGTGGCGATGGGCCTGCTGCTGCGCGTGTCCTATGAACTGAAGCGCGCCGAGCGCCGCCAGGCCGTGCGCATCGGCGGTGGCGAAGAGGCCGCGGGCGCGCCCGTGGCCGAACCGGCTGCACCGGCCGCTGCCACCAGCGCGCCGAAAGCTGCCGAACCGGTGGCTGCCGCTGCGCCAACCGCTGCACGTGGCACCAGCCGCCTGCAGTCGCGCATCGAACCGACCTTCGGGAGGCTGTCATGAGCACCGCCTCCACGACGACTGGTAACGCCCGCCCGGTGATGATCCTGGCTGGCGGCACCGGTGGCCACATCTTCCCCGGCCTGGCCGTGGCCCGCGTGCTGCGCCAGCGTGGCGTGCCGGTCACCTGGATGGGTGCCGACGGTGCGATGGAAACCCGTCTGGTGCCGCAGCACGACATCCCGGTCGACACCCTGGCCATCACCGGCCTGCGCGGCAAGGGCAAGCTGGCCCTGCTGGGCGCACCGTGGCGGCTGATGCGCGCCCTGCGTGCGGCCGGCATGATCATCCGCAAGCGCCAGCCGCGCGCCGTGGTCGCCTTCGGTGGCTTCGCCTCCGGCCCCGGCGGCATGGCCGCGCGCCTGCATCGCCTGCCGCTGCTGGTGCACGAGCAGAACCGTGCGCCGGGCATGACCAACCGCATCCTGTCGCGCTACGCGCGCCGCCTGCTGACCGGTTTCCCGGGCACCTTCGCCAAGCGCGAAGAGTTCGTCGGCAACCCGGTGCGCGCGGAAATCGCCGCCATCGCGCCGCCGGAACAGCGCTTCGCCGATCGCCAGGGGCCGCTGCGCCTGCTGGTGGTGGGCGGCAGCCAGGGCGCACGCGCGCTCAACACCGGCGTGCCGCAGGCGATTGCCGCGCTGGCCGGCACCGTGCCAGTGCAGGTGCGCCACCAGAGCGGCGAGAAGCTGCATGGCGAAGCCGTGCAGGCCTATGCCGAGGCCGGCGTGCAGGCTGAAATCACCCCGTTCATCGCCGACATGGCCGATGCCTTCGCCTGGGCCGACCTGGTGGTGTGCCGTGCCGGCGCGTCCACCCTGGCCGAGCTCTGCGCGGTGGGCGTGGGCAGCGTGCTGGTGCCGTTCCCTGCTGCCGTCGACGATCACCAGACCCGCAATGCGGAGTATCTGGTCGAGCGCGACGCGGCCGTGTTGCTGAAGCAGGATGGAACGCTGGCCGACGGCATTGCCGCACTGCTGCGCGAACTGTCCGAAAATCCCGCCCGCCGCATGCAGATGGCGCAAGCCGCGCGTGCCCTGGCCAAGGTCGATGCCGCCGAGCGCATCGCCGATATCATTCTCGAGGAAGCTGTATGAAGAAGGCCCGCTACTGCGCCTGCCACGCGCGAGGCCGCGCATGATCCGCCGCCTGCACGACACCAACGACCTGGTGCGCGCGTTCCCGCGCGTGCATTTCGTCGGCATCGGCGGTACCGGCATGAGCGGCATCGCCGAAGTGATGCTGACGCTGGGCTATGAAGTGTCCGGTTCGGACAACGCCGACAACGCGGCCACCCGCCGCCTGGCCGGCCTGGGTGCACGCATCATGCGTGGCCACTCGGCCGCCAACGTGCTGGGCACCGACTGCGTGGTGGTCTCCAGCGCCATCCGCGAAGACAACCCGGAACTGATGGAAGCGCGCAGCCAGCGCATTCCGATCATGCCGCGCGCGGCGATGCTGGCCGAGCTGATGCGCTTCCGCCGCGGCATCGCCGTGGCCGGCACGCACGGCAAGACCACCACCACCAGCCTGACTGCGGCGGTGCTGAGCGAAGGTGGCCTGGACCCGACGTTCGTGATCGGTGGCCAGCTGCTGGCCGCCGGTGCCAACGCCAAGCTGGGCGGTGGCCAGTGGCTGGTGGCCGAGGCCGATGAAAGCGATGGCAGCTTCCTGCGCCTGAACCCGCTGATGTCGATCATCACGAACATCGATGCCGACCACCTGGAAAACTACGGCAACGACTTTGCCCGCGTGCAGGCGGCCTTCGCCGAGTTCCTGCAGCGCCTGCCGTTCTACGGCCTGGCCGTGCTGTGCATCGACGACCCGGAAGTGGCCGCACTGGCTGCCAAGACCCCGCGCCACGTGATGAGCTACGGCATGAGCCCGCAGGCCGACGTGCGCGCCGAGAACGTGGTGCAGGAAGGGTCGCGCATGCGCTTCACCCTGCGCCTGCCGCAGGGCACCAGCCAGGAAGTGGTGCTGGCCCTGCCGGGCAAGCACAACGTGCTGAACGCGCTGGCCGCCGCGGCGGTGGGCTGGCAGCTGGGCGTGGCCCCGGACGCGATCGCGCGTGCACTGGAAAGCTTCGCCGGCGTCGGCCGTCGCTTCAACGACCTGGGCGAAGTGACCACCGCCAGTGGCGCCAAGGTGCGCATCATCGACGACTACGGCCATCACCCGAGCGAGCTGGAGGCGGTGTTCGCTGCCGCGCGCGGTGGCTGGGCCGACAAGCGTCTGGTGGTGGCGTTCCAGCCGCACCGCTACAGCCGTACCCGCGACCAGTTCGACAAGTTCGCTGCGGTGCTGTCCAGCGTCGATGCGCTGGTGCTGAGCGAGGTCTACCCGGCCGGTGAGGAGCCGATTGCCGGTGCCGATTCGCATGCACTGGCCCGCGCCATCCGTGCGCGCGGCCGCAGCGAGCCGGTGGTGGTGGGCAAGGCCGCCGAGCTGGCCAGCGTGCTGCCGGACGTGCTGCAGGACGGAGACCTGCTGCTGATGATGGGCGCGGGTGACATCGGCGCCGTCGCCAGCCAGATCGCCGTGGAAGGTTTCAAGGTGGAGGGCCAGGCGTGAGCACGCTGACCTTCCCGCCGCTGCGCGCCACCGACCCGGCCGTGTTCGGCCGCGTCGCGGTGCTGCTCGGTGGCAGTTCCAGCGAACGCGAGGTGTCGCTGGATTCGGGCCGCAACGTGCTCGAAGCCCTGCAGTCGCGCGGCGTCGATGCGTTCGCCGTGGATGGCATTCCGGCGCTGGCCAAGGCGCTGGCCGCCGGTGGCGTCGACCGCGTGTTCAACGTCCTGCACGGCCACAACGGTGGCGGTGAGGACGGCATCGTGCAGGGCCTGATGGACGCTTTCGGCGTGCCGTACACCGGTTCGGACGTGCTGGGCTCGGCGCTGAGCATGGACAAGATCCGCACCAAGCAGGTGTGGCTGTCGCTGGGCCTGCCGACCCCGCAGTACCGCAAGGTGACCGCGGAGAACGTGCACGCCAACGCGGCCGAGCTCGGCCTGCCGGTGGTGGTCAAGCCGGCCAACGAAGGTTCCAGCGTGGGCATCAGCCGGGTGACCGACGACGCCGGCCTGGACGAAGCGGTGGCCCTGGCCGCGCGCTACGACGGCCAGCTGCTGATGGAACAGATGGTGGTGGGCGACGAACTGACCGTGGCCATCCTCGGTGATGTCGCGCTGCCGTCGATCCGCATCGTGCCCAAGGGCCAGTGGTACGACTACAACGCCAAGTACATCGCCGAGGACACCCAGTACCTGTGCCCGGGCCTGGACGGCGCAGACGAAGAAGAAATCCGCCGCATCGCCCTGGCCGCGTTCCGCGCCGCCGGCTGCCGTGGCTGGGGCCGCGTGGACGTCATGCGTGACCGCACCAGCGGCCGCTTCTTCCTGCTGGAAGTGAACACCGCGCCGGGCATGACCAGCCACTCGCTGGTGCCCAAGGCTGCGGCACAGGCCGGCATCGGTTTCGAGGAACTGGTGTGGCGCGTGCTGGAACAGACCCTGGAGGCATCGCAGGCATGAACGCGGTGCTGCGCATCTTCGTCTGGCTGTTGGCCCTGTCGGTGGTTGCACTGCCGGTGGTGGCCGTGGTCAATGGCTGGGTCGGCGCCGAGCGCTGGCCGCTGGCGAAGCTGCGCGTGCACGGTGAGTTCAAGCGGGTGCCGCCGGAACAGCTGCAGCAGGTGCTGCTGCCGTACGCACATGCGGGCTTCTTCGCGGTCAAGCTGCAGGATGCGCAGGACGCCCTGGAAAAGCTGCCGTGGGTGGAAAGCGCGCAGGTGCGCAAGCAGTGGCCGGACGTGCTGGAAGTGACCCTGGTCGAGCACAAGCCGTTCGCGCGCTGGGGCGAAGGCCGCCTGCTCTCCGAGCAGGGCAAGCTGTTCCCCACGCCGAAGAAGCTGGCCGACCTGCAGCTGCCCGAGCTGGACGGCCCGGACAGCCAGACCGAAGAAGTGGTGAAGCTGTACAACGATGCGCGCGCGCTGTTCGCACCCGCCGGTGTGGACGTGCGCCGCCTGACCATGGATGCGCGCGGCAGCTGGTCGCTGCTGTTGAGCAATGGCACCGAAGTCGTGGTCGGCCGTGACGATGCCCGCTCGCGCCTGCAGCGCTTCGTGCGCGTGCTGCCGCAGCTGGCCAACCAGGCTGCGCCGATCGAGCGCGCCGACCTCCGATACACCAATGGTTTCACCCTGAGCTGGGGAACGCCGGCCACGCCGGCCGGCGCACCCGCGACCCCGGCCAGACGAACGCAGGAAAGGACATGAATCGCAAGGGTGACAAATCGCTGATCGTCGGCCTGGATATCGGCACCTCCAAGGTGGTGGCGCTGGTGGGCGAGTATTCGCCGGGCAACCCGATCGAAGTGATCGGCATCGGCTCGCACGAATCGCGCGGCCTCAAGCGCGGCGTGGTGGTGGACATCGAATCGACCGTGCAGTCGATCCAGCGTGCGGTGGAAGAAGCCGAGCTGATGGCCGGCTGCGAGATCCGCTCGGTGTACGCCTCCATTTCCGGCAACCACGTGCAGTGCAAGAACTCGCCCGGCATCGTGCCGATCCGCGACGGCGAAGTGACCTGGGGTGACCTGGATCGCGTGCTGGATGCGGCCAAGGCGGTGGCGATCCCGGCTGACCAGAAGATCCTGCATGCGATCCCGCGCGAGTACGTGCTGGACGATTCGCAGGAAGGCATCCGCAACCCGGTCGGCATGACCGGCGTGCGCCTGGAAGTGCATGCCCACCTGGTGGTCTGCGCGCAGTCCGCTGCGGCCAACATCAGCAAGTGCGTGCAGCGCTGCGGCCTGCAGGTGGACGACCTGGTGCTGTCCTCGCTGGCCTCCAGCGTGGCGGTGCTGACCGCCGACGAAAAGGAACTGGGCGTGGTGCTGGTCGACATGGGCGCCGGCACCACCGACATCGCCGTGTTCGTGCAGGGCGCGATCTGCCACACCGCCTCGCTGCCGATCGCCGGCGACCACGTGACCAACGACATCGCGCACATGCTGCGCACGCCGACCCCGGAAGCCGAGCAGATCAAGGTGCGCTACGCCTGCGCCCTGGCCCAGCTGGCCACCGCCGAGGAAAGCATCCAGGTGCCGTCGGTGGGCGACCGTCCGCCGCGCCGCATGCCGCGCCACTCGCTGGCGCAGGCAGTGCAGGGCCGCTACGAGGAAATCTTCGAGATGGTGCAGGCCGAACTGCGCCGCTCCGGTTTCGAGGAACTGGTGCGCGCCGGCCTGGTGCTGACCGGTGGTGCCTCGAAGATGGAAGGCGTGGTCGAACTGGCCGAGGAAATGCTGCAGATGCCGGTGCGCGTGGGCATTCCGCAGCACGTCACCGGCCTCGGCGAAGTGGTGGGCAACCCGGTGCATGCCACCGGCGTGGGCCTGCTGCTGATGGGCAGCCAGAACGAGCATCCGCGCCGGCCGTCGCTGCCGACCGGACGCGCGGGCAGCATGTTCAAGAAACTCAAGACCTGGTTCCGCGGCGAATTCTGACGCGGAACCTGCATCACCCGGGTCCGCCCGGTTGCAATACCGGCAACACGACGCAACAACGCAACACACAACCCACACAGCCGCATCGGCAACATGACGCGAAAAGGCAGGAGGCCTGAACGCCCATGCCACCGACAAGCGGATACAACGAGGACACGGACATGGCGCATTTTGAACTGATCGAAAAGATGGCACCCAATGCGGTGATCAAGGTGGTTGGCGTGGGCGGCGGCGGCGGCAATGCCGTGGCGCACATGGTCAACTCGGCAGTGGATGGTGTGGAATTCATCACCGCCAACACCGACTCGCAGGCCATCAAGAATTGCGGTGCCAAGCTGCAGCTGCAGCTGGGTACCAACGTGACCAAGGGCCTGGGCGCAGGCGCAAACCCGGAAGTCGGCCGCCAGGCTGCTCTGGAAGACCGTGAGCGCATCATGGACGCCCTGCAGGGCGCGGACATGGTGTTCATCACCGCCGGCATGGGCGGCGGCACCGGCACCGGCGCTGCACCGGTGGTGGCACAGCTGGCCAAGGAAATGGGCATCCTGACCGTGGCCGTGGTCACCAAGCCGTTCCCGTTCGAAGGCCGTCGCCGCATGCAGGTCGCGCTGAAGGGCATCGAAGAACTGAGCCAGCACTGCGACTCGCTGATCACCATCCCGAACGAGAAGCTGATCACCGTGCTGGGTCGCAACGCGACCATGATCCAGGCCTTCCGTGCCGCCAACGACGTGCTGCAGGGCGCCGTGCAGGGCATCGCCGACCTGATCGTGCGTCCGGGCCTGATCAACGTCGACTTCGCCGACGTGCGCACCGTCATGTCCGAAATGGGCCTGGCGATGATGGGTACCGGCACCGCCCGTGGCGATGACCGCGCCCAGGCCGCTGCCGAAGCCGCGATCCAGAACCCGCTGCTGGACGACGTGAACCTGGCCGGTGCCAACGGCATCCTGGTCAACATCACCGCCGGCGCCGACTTCACCATGGCCGAGTTCGACGAGATCGGCCGCACCATCGATGGCTTCGCTTCCGAAGACGCCACCGTGGTGGTGGGTACCGTGCTCGACCCGGACATGCAGGACGAAGTGCGCGTGACCGTGGTGGCCACCGGCCTGAACCGCGTGTCGGCCAGCAAGAGCCAGCGCCCGGGCGAACGCGCGCCGATCAAGCTGGTGCGCAACGCGACCACCGGCCAGCCGGAATTCGGCGACTTCGACAACGGTGGCGACGCCGTGTCCAAGGCCGTCGGCGGCATGGGCCTGGGCCTGCGTCGTGCCAGCAGCGACAGCGTGGCCGCGTCGACCCCGTCGGCACCGGCCTCTTCGGCCCCGGCATCGGCTGAACTGCCGAACGATTACCTGGACATCCCGGCCTTCCTGCGCCGCCAGGCGGACTAAGCGGAGCTGCCCGGGGCTTGTCCCCCCCGGGTTGCGCCACCATGTCCAGAAAATGCGGGCGCCGGGCCAGGATGGGCCCGGCCGCCTTGCTTCACGCGTGTCCCACCGGCAGCCTCCAGGGGTGTTTCAGCCGGGGTATGGGGACGTGCGTGTTAATCTAGCGCGTCACTTCCGGTCGACCCCCATGATCCAGCAACGCACCCTCAAGAACACGATCCGCGCCACCGGCGTTGGCCTGCACAGCGGTGACAAGGTCTACATGACCCTGCGCCCGGCACCGGTCAACCATGGCATCGTGTTCCGGCGCGTGGACCTGGACCCGGTGGTGGAAGTGCCGGCCAAGGCCGAACTGGTCACCGAAGTGACCCTGTGCACCGGCCTGACCTGCAACGACGCCAAGATCCAGACCGTCGAACACCTGATGTCGGCACTGGCCGGCCTGGGTGTGGACAACATCATCGTCGAACTGTCCTCGGCCGAGCTGCCGATCATGGACGGTTCGTCCGGCCCGTTCGTGTTCCTGCTGCAGTCGGCGGGCATCGTGGAACAGGACGCGCCCAAGCGCTTCATCCGCGTGCTGAAGACCGTGGAAGTGACCGAGGGCGACAAGGTCGCCCGCTTCACCCCATACGAGGGTTACAAGCTGGGCTTCACCATCCAGTTCGACCACCCGATGATCCCGGCCAAGCAGTCGCGCCAGGAAATCGAGTTCTCGACGATGGCCTACACCAAGGAAATCTCCCGCGCGCGCACCTTCGGCTTCATGCGCGACCTGGAGTACATGCGCGAGCGCAACCTGGGCCTGGGCGGTTCGATGGACAACGCCATCGTGCTGGACGAGTTCCGCGTGCTCAACGAAGACGGCCTGCGCTACGCCGACGAATTCGTGCGCCACAAGATCCTCGATGCGATCGGTGACCTCTATCTGGCCGGTGGCCAGGTGCTGGGCGCCTACGAGGGCTTCAAGTCCGGCCACGCACTCAACAACAAGCTGGTGCGGGCGCTGATGGCCGATGCCACCGCCTGGGAATGGGTGACCTACGAGTCGCCGACCGCCGAAGATCCGGTGGTGTACGCCGTGCCGGCCTACGCCTGATTAGTCCAGGTTGTTGAAATACAAGAAGAAAACGCCGCCTTCCAGGGCGGCGTTGTCGTTTCCGGGCAGGGCTGGCTGAATGGCGCAGCGCGTAAAGCGACGGTCGGCTGCGGATCACGGTTTTGTGAACCTGACCGCTTTGAAGCCTGAATATAACGATTATTTAACAACAATCTAACGACTCGACCACCCGGGACGGCTAGGATGCGACCCGGCCCCCGAACATTTCACGCAGCGGTGATGCGTCATTGACGGGGATCGGAGCTGGATGCTCCGTTGTCCTCAGGACCCTTGCTTCGGTTTGACCGGGGCATCCTGCAGGGCCGCCAAGGCGTCGCGTAGCCCTTTGTGCGTGGCGGCTGAAACTGCGTGGGGGCCATTCCGGTTGTCGTGCGCTGGGGAGCGCGTGGGAGTGGGAGGCGCAGTCTTGATGGTCACCTTGGTGGCCTTCAGCCCGATGGACCGGGCCGCGTCGAGCAACTGGGCTTCGGCAAGCCGCAACTTGGCATGCCAGACCGGTGATTCGACGAGAAAAACGAGGTGTTCCCCGTCCACATTGGCCAGCCGGCAACGGTTGCGCAACGCGGGCGGTAACTGGGGGCGCAACTGACGGTCCAGCGCATCGAGCCACAAGGCACGACGCAGAGGGTTCCCGCTTTTGTCCGCCATCACTGCATCCAGTGCCGGTTTCGGCCTGGGCGCGGGACGAACGCTGGATTTCGGCTCAGACATGAAAACTCACTGATGGCATTCAAAAAGATCGTAATCAAAACGCGTGAAGGGCAGGCCAAATCGCCGATCGCGCGTCTGCGGTTCTATTTCGAGGACCGCCCCCGCGCCCTGCTGGGCAGCGTGCTCGGGGTAGGCTGCATTATCGGCCTTGCCGGCGGCATTGGCGCCAGCGCGCTCAATGATTCGCGCCTGCAGGCCAAGGTCGACCGCCAGGAAGCTGAACTGGCCAAGGTCCAGCGCGATGCGCAGACCCAGGTCAACGCCCTGGCCGCCCGCCTGGGCGAGCTGCAGGCACAGGCCACCCGCCTGAACGCCCTCGGCGAGCGCCTGACCCAGATGGGCAAGCTGGAAGACGGCGAGTTCGACTTCAACGAGACCCCCGGCCTGGGTGACGGCGATGCCGGCGGCCCGACCTCGGACATTCCGGTCAAGGACGTCAACGCCGACTTACAGGTGCTGGAGCAGCGCTTCGCTGCTTCAGGCCGCCAGTTATCGGTGATGGAATCGCTGATGTTCGACCACCAGCTGCAGCAGAACGCCGTGCCCTCGCGCATGCCGATCCGCAACAGCTACGTGACCTCCGGCTTCGGCACCCGTGCCGACCCGTTCGGCCGCGGTGCCGCCACCCACAAGGGCATGGACTTCCACGCCAAGGTGGGCGACCCGGTGATGTCCGTCGCCGATGGCGTGGTCAGCTTCT
Organism: Stenotrophomonas sp. STEN087; assembly: GCF_056759115.1. NCBI lineage: Bacteria > Pseudomonadati > Pseudomonadota > Gammaproteobacteria > Lysobacterales > Lysobacteraceae > Stenotrophomonas > Stenotrophomonas sp. STEN087. Next base: position 36,504 of record NZ_JBRRCR010000007.1, read on the forward strand.
CCGGCGTGAAGGGCGGCTACGGCAACGTGGTCGACGTCGACCATGGCAACGGCTACGTGACCCGCTATGCGCACAATTCGCGCCTGGTGGTGAAGGTCGGCGACCTGGTCCGTGCCGGCCAGGAAGTGGCCAAGGCCGGTTCCACCGGCCGCTCAACCGGTGCCCACGTGCACTTCGAGGTCTGGGAAAACGGCAACGTGGTCAACCCGCGCAAGTTCCTCGGCGACGGCGGCAACACCCCGGTCGGCCGCATCAGCCGCGGTTGAACCCTGGTTGGGGGTAGCGCGGGGCCATGCCCCGCGAGCGCGCAGCGCGGTGAACCGATAGAGACCGCCGGGCATGGCCCGGCGCTACCGGTTTGCCAGATCCGGGACGATTGTGACCGGATCAGTGCTTGAAACCCCTCGCGGTCGTCCCAAGCTACAATGGGTGTTGCCATCGACAGGGCGCCAGGCGCCCTGTTTCGTTTGCGGCGGACGGATCCCCAGGGGGAAGACCGGGCCGCTGTGTCCATCCAACCCGGTTCCTTCAATGATCAACAGCCTGCTTACCCGCGTATTTGGCAGTCGTAATGAACGACAGCTGCGCCAGCTCAACCGCATCGTCGCCAAGATCAATGCGCTGGAGCCGGAGATCGAGAAGCTTTCCGACGAGCAGCTGCAGGCCAAGACGCCGGAGTTCAAGCAGCGCATCGCTGGTGGTGAAGCCCTGGACAAGGTGTTGCCGGAAGCGTTCGCGGTCTGCCGCGAAGCCGGCCGCCGCGTGCTGGGCATGCGCCACTACGACGTGCAGCTGATCGGCGGCATGGTGCTTCACCTGGGCAAGATCGCAGAAATGCGCACCGGTGAAGGCAAGACCCTGGTCGCGACCCTGCCGGTGTACCTCAACGCGCTGGAAGGCAAGGGCGTGCACGTGGTCACGGTGAACGACTACCTGGCCCGCCGCGACGCCGCCCAGATGGGCAAGCTGTACAACTGGCTGGGCCTGAGCGTGGGCGTGGTCTACCCGGGCATGCCGCACAGCGACAAGCGCGAAGCGTATGCCTCGGACATCACCTACGGCACCAACAACGAGTTCGGTTTCGACTACCTGCGCGACAACATGGCGCTGTCCAAGGCTGACCGCTACCAGCGCGGCCTGCACTACGCCATCGTCGACGAAGTCGACTCCATCCTGATCGACGAAGCGCGTACCCCGCTGATCATCTCCGGTCCGGCCGACGATTCCCCGGAGCTGTACATCCGCGTCAACCGCGTCGTGCCGAACCTGGTCAAGCAGGAAGCGGAAGACGGCGAGGGCGACTTCTGGGTCGACGAGAAGGGCAAGCAGGTGCACCTGTCCGAAGCGGGCATGGAGCACGCCGAGCAGCTGCTGGTGGAAGCCGGCATCCTCGACGGCGAGACCGAAGGCCTGTACGCGCCGCAGAACCTGACCGTGGTCCACCACCTCAACGCCGCCCTGCGCGCGCACGCCATCTACCAGCGTGACGTGGATTACATCGTGCGCGACGGCGAAGTGGTCATCGTCGACGAATTCACCGGCCGTACCCTGTCCGGCCGCCGCTGGTCCGACGGCCTGCACCAGGCCGTGGAAGCGAAGGAAGGCGTGCCGGTCCAGCGCGAGAACCAGACGCTGGCAAGCATCACCTTCCAGAACCTGTTCCGCATGTACAAGAAGCTGTCCGGCATGACCGGTACGGCCGATACCGAAGCGTTTGAATTCCAGAGCATCTATGGCCTGGAAGTGGTGGTCATCCCGACCAACCGCCCGACCATCCGCAAGGACAGCCCGGACCAGGTGTTCCTCAACCGCAAGGGCAAGTTCAATGCGGTGCTGGCCGACATCGAAGAGTGCGCCAAGCGCGGCCAGCCGGTGCTGGTGGGTACCACCTCGATCGAAACCTCGGAAATGCTGTCCGAGCACCTGGCCAAGGCCGGCGTGAAGCACGAAGTGCTGAATGCCAAGCAGCACGACCGCGAAGCGACCATCGTCGCCAACGCCGGTCGTCCGGCCGCGGTGACCATCGCCACCAACATGGCCGGCCGTGGTACCGACATCGTGCTGGGCGGTTCGCTGGAAGCGGAAATCCACGAACTGGGCGAGGGCGCGACCGACGAGCAGAAGGCCGCGGTCAAGGCCGAATGGCAGAAGCGCCATGACGCGGTGAAGGCCGCCGGCGGCCTGCACATCGTCGGCACCGAGCGCCACGAATCGCGTCGTATCGACAACCAGCTGCGTGGCCGTTCGGGCCGCCAGGGTGACCCGGGTTCGTCCCGCTTCTACCTGTCGCTGGAAGACAACCTGATGCGCATCTTCGCCTCCGACTGGGTGCAGAAGGCCATGCGCATGATGGGCATGAAGGAAGACGACGTCATCGAGGACCGCCTGGTCAGCCGCCAGATCGAAAAGGCGCAGCGCAAGGTCGAGGCCCACAACTTCGACATCCGCAAGAACCTGCTGGACTTCGACGACGTCAACAACGACCAGCGCAAGGTGATCTACGCCCAGCGTGATGAACTGCTGGACGCCGAATCGGTGAAGGACAACGTCGATGGCATCCGCGACGACGTGATCTTCGATGTCGTCGCCCGCTTCGTGCCGCCGAACTCGGTGGACGAGCAGTGGGACCTGCGTGGCCTGGAAGCGACCCTGGAGTCGGACTTCGGCCTGCAGATGTCGCTGGTGGACATGGTCAAGTCGCACGAGGAACTGGACGCCGAAGGCATCGCTGCCAAGGTGCTGGAGCGCGTCAACCAGCACTTCGCCGAGAAGGAAGCCGGCGTGGGCGAGGAAACCATGCGTGCGCTGGAAAAGCACGTGATGCTGACCGTGCTCGACCAGAGCTGGAAGGAACACCTGGCCCGCATGGACTACCTGCGCCAGGGCATCTACCTGCGTGGTTACGCGCAGAAGCAGCCGAAGCAGGAGTACAAGAAGGAAGCCTTCGAGCTGTTCTCGGACATGCTGGAGAACGTCAAGCGCGAAGTGGTGACCCTGCTGGCCCGCGTGCGCATCCGCAGCGACGAGGAAGTGCAGGCGCTGGAAGCGGCCGAACGGCAGCAGGTGGAAGCCCGCCTGAGCCAGTCGCAGTTCCAGCACCAGGACGCCGGCAGCTACAGCGCCGACGAGGAAGCGGCACAGGTGGAAGCCGCGCAGCAGGGCATGAACCCGCTGCAGCGGGACGAGCCGAAGATCGGCCGCAACGATCCGTGCCCCTGCGGCAGTGGCAAGAAGTACAAGCACTGCCACGGCCAGCTGAGCTGACCCCAGGAAGCCCCGCGAAAGCGGGGCTTCTTCGTTATGGGCTTCACGGCCGCAATCACGCTGTTTATGTGAGCTGTTAGACAGAAGCGTGGATTTCCGAAGCTTCTGACAGACACATCAGAAATTTCCTACTCAGAACTCAGACGACGTTGACGGGATCGCTCCCTTCGCGTCCGTATGGTGTGCCTGCGTTTCTACTGCCGGGTTTTTCGCAGGGGCCATTCCCCGGTTGCCGGCAGGCGCACGTCGCGGATCACATGAGGTGGTCCTGCGAGCCACACGACATACACATGGAGCGTCATGAACAGGATCTATCGCCAGGTGTTCAACCACACCACCGGCCAGATGCAGGTCGCCTCGGAACTCACTTCCTCCCACACTCCCGGCTGCACCCGCGTCGGCCATGGCCAGCGTCCGACCGCACTGCGCACCGCGCTGCTGTTCGCACTGGGCCTGGCAGCACTGCCGATGCAGTCCGCGTTCGCGGCGCCCTTCGATTTCACCGACGATGAAACCATCACCGATTCGCGGACCTACACCGATGGCTTCCGCGTGGGTCCCGACGGCGCCGTCGTGGTCAACGTGGTGGGCGGTGGCAGCCTGACCTCCACCGAAGGCGCTTCGCTGGGCACGCTGGCGGGCAGCTTCGGCACGCTCAACGTGGCAGGCGCCGGCAGCAGCATCACGCTCACCAGCATCTTCGACGACCTGCGCGTCGGTGACGCCGGCAAGGGCCTGCTGACGGTCAAGGACGGCGCCAGCGTCGACATCGCCCGCAACGTGGTGCTGGGCTTTGCCGCAGGCAGTGAGGGCGCGGCAGAGATCAGCGGCGCCGGTTCAACGCTGGCCGCGCGCCAGATCGATGTCGGCAACGCCGGCAATGGCAGCCTGCTGATCACGGGCGGCGCCGCCGTGGTAGCCACTGCCGTCAACAGCCCCAGTCTGCCGCAGGGCATGCGCATCGGCGTGCTGGCGGGCAGCAAGGGCGTGGTCACGGTGGAAAATGGTGGTTCGCTGGTCATCGCCAACAACAACCTGCTGGTCGGCCAGCGCGGCCAGGGCGAGCTGAACATCGGCAGCGGCGGCTCGCTCAACGTCGGCGGCGCGCTGGTCGCCGGCATCGTCGAGAACAGCTCGGGCATCGTCAACGTGACCGATGGCGGCACCGTGGTGGCCGACAGCGTGTTCCTGGGCCAGGACGCCAACTCGGTCGGCACGATGGTGGTCTCCGGCGCGAGCAGCGTGACGACCGATACCTTCGAACTGGGCCGCCGTGGCGAAGCGCTGCTGCGCGTGGAGAACGGTGGCATCGTCAGGGCGACCACGTCGCTCATCGCCGAATCGCCGGACGGTCCGTCGGGCGACTACGGGCAGACCGGTCGCATCGAAGTGCGCGGCGTGGGTTCGGCCATCGAAGCCGCGCGCGTGGACGCGACCGCCAGCCTGCTGATCGAAGACGGTGGCGCGATCCGTTCGGACGTCGCCAACATCAAGAACTCGTTCGGCGCCGGTACCGGCGAGGGCCGCGCCAAGGCCACCCTGACCGGTTCCGGCAGCGAATGGGTCAACACCGGCGCGATGAAGGTCACCACCGACCTGCAGGTGCTGGACGGTGCCAGCATCACCACCGATACGCTGAGCGTGTCCGGTGGCTCGGACTTCCCGCTGGGCACGGCGGCGCTCTATCCCGAGCAGGTGCTGGTCAGCGGCGAAGGCTCGTCGATCACTGCCGCCAATGGCATCACCGTGGGCAAGACCGTCTTCGACCCGCTTGGCGTGCTGACGGTGAACAACGGCGCGAAGCTCAGCGCCGGCACCGGCTACACCCTGGACAACAGCGGCTACCTGGTCATCGGTGGCGGCATGGAGGACTGGACCGCTGCCGATGGCCCTACCTGGGGCGCGGCCACCGCTGCCGGTGAGCTGGACGGTGCACCGATCACGATGAACAACGGCATCGGCGGCCTGCTGTTCAACCACACCGATGACATCGTGCTGGACAACACCATCGCCAGCGGCCCCGATTCGATGACCTACGGCGGCCTGCACCAGCTGGCCGGTACCACCACGCTCAACGGCGACCTGACCGCGTTCGGCGGCGGCATCAACGTCAGCGGTGGCACCCTGGTGATCAACTCCGACACCTACACCGGCCAGGGCTACACCGGCACGAGCCAGGCAGTGGCGCAGGAGATCCGCATCGATGGCGGCACCCTGGTGCTCAACGGCAGCGCCGGCTTCCAGCAGACCATCAACTACGGCGCGGGCCTGGGCAGCGATGTGATCCGCAGCTCGAACGTGCACGTCATCAACGGCGGCATGCTGGCCGGCAACGCCACCGTGGGTGAAACGTTCGTGCGCAATGGTGCGGTGCTGTCGCCGGGCCAGGGCGGCGTGGGCACCCTGGTGATCGACGGCAACCTGTACTTCAACAACCAGGCCGTCACCCCCGAGCAGGTGGCCGACAAGGCCTTCTACGACGTGGATGTGCTGGGCAACGGCCAGTCCGACCTGCTGACGGTGACCGGCAAGGCCTACCTGGGCCGGGTCGCCGCGGGCGGCCAGTCCGGTGCGGCCGGCGTGCGCGTGACCGCGCTCGACCCGTCCACCAGCTACCAGAATGGCCAGGTCTACACCATCCTCAGCGCGGCCGAGGGCATCGACGGCCAGTTCGACGATGTCATCTCGCGCTCGGCCTTCATCGATCCGACCCTGGTGCAGACCGGCAACGACGTGCGCCTGGCCATCGCGATCAAGAGCGATCCGGGCACGCCGGGCGAGCCGGGTGAACCCGGCGAACCGGGTACCCCGGGCGAGCCGGGCAACCCCGGCAATCCAGGCACGCCGGGTACCCCGGGTGAGCCGGGCGGGGTGAATCCGCCGGTGGTGTTCGGCGCGGTGGCGGCCAACAGCAACCAGCGCGCGCTGGCGGCCGGCCTGGACACGCTGCAGCAGTCCGGTGAGGCGCTGGCGCTGTACAACCAGCTGCTGATGCTCGATGCCGACCAGGCCCGCGAAGCATTCGACCACCTGTCCGGTGAGATCCACGCCAGCAACCGTGCGCTGCTGCTGGACGACCGTTTCCTGCATGAGGGCATCGGCCAGCGCCTGCGTGGCAACCCGTCCATCAAGGCCCACGGCGGCGGCTTCTGGCTGTCCGGTGGCGGCGCCAGCAACCGCCAGGACGGCCGCAACGACGGCGTGGCCGACAGCCGCCAGCACCGCGAAGGGCTGATGGCCGGCCTCGACTGGACCTTCGGTGAAGCGTGGACGGTGGGCCTGGTGGCCGGCACCGAGAAGCTGCGCCAGAAGACCGATGCACGCAGCGCCCGCTCCGATGTCGATGCCGTGCACGGCGGCCTGTACGCAGGCTTCCGCGCCGGCGAGGCCTGGTTCAATGCCGGTGCCAGCTACGCCAGCTACGACGTCGATACCGACCGCACCGCGATCGTCGGCGATGCCCGCCAGCAGCTGCGCGCCAGCCATGACGCGCACGCCGTGTCCGGCTTTGCCGAAGGTGGCTGGGACATCCAGCTGCAGCGCATGACCCTGACCCCGCACGTGGGCGTGGGTTACACCCGCCTGACCATGGACGCGGCCGAGGAAGCCGGCGGCAGCACCGCGCTGGCCATCGAATCGAGCAAGGATTCGGTGTGGACCGCAACGGCCGGCCTGCGCGCCACCTGGGATATCAGTGCCAACCAGGACGACGGTGCCCAGCTGGTGGCGGGCCTGGCCTGGCAGCACGCTGGCGGCGACGTGCAGACCCGCAGCAACCAGCGCTTCGTGGTCGGCAGCAGCACCTTCAGCATCGACGGCGTGCCGCTGGCCCGCAACGTCGGCATCGCCGAGCTTGGCGTGGCAGTGAACACCTCCGACAACAGCCGCCTGTCGCTGGGCGCGCTGGGCCGTGCCGGCGGTGGCCAGCACGAGATCGGCGCGCAGATGACCTGGAACGTGCAGTTCTGATCCAGCGGTCATGACGAGGTTGGCAGGGGGCCCCGCAAGGGGCCCCTTGTTCATCCGCACCGAGGTTGCAGCCTGCATGCCGCGTGGGCATGCTCTGGCCATGCCTTCCCCGAAACGATCGATCCATGTCGTGGCCGGCGTCATCACCGACGCCCGTGGCCGCATCCTGCTCAACCGCCGTACCGAGAACCGCGACATGGCCGGCCTGTGGGAATTCCCGGGCGGCAAGCGCGAGGCCGGCGAGACGTCCGAACAGGCGCTGGTGCGTGAACTGCGCGAGGAGCTCGGTATCGAGGCCGAGATCGGCGAGTGGATCATGGACGTGCCGCAGCATTACCCGGACAAGCACCTGACCCTGGACGTGCGGCACATCCGCAGCTGGAAGGGGACCCCGCGCGGGCGCGAGGGCCAGGCCATCACCTGGGTAGCGCCGGACAAGCTGGGCCGCTATTCGATGCCGCCGGCCGATCTGCCGGTGGTGGCCGCACTGCGCCAACCAGACCGCTACCTGATCACCCCGGCGCCGGAGGACGGCGAGCACGGGCCGCAGCGCTGGCAGGACCAGCTGCAGCAGGCAGTGGCGGCGGGCCAGCAGCGCATCCAGCTGCGCCTGCCGGCGGCGCACCCGCAGCGGCAGGCGCTGATCGAACAGGCCCTGCGGACACACCGCCAGGGCGTGCAGTGGCTGCTCAACCGCGATATCGACCTGGCCCGCACGCTGGGCGTCGGCGTGCATCTGGGCAGCGAACAGCTGCTGGCCCTGCAGGAACGTCCATTGCCGGCCGGCCAGCTGGTAGCTGCCTCCTGCCACGACCTTGCACAGCTGCAGGCTGCGCAGCGGCTGGGCTGCGATTTCGCCGTGCTTGGCCCGGTGCAGGCCACCGCCAGCCACCCCGATGCCACGCCGTTGGGCTGGGAGGCGTTCGCCGCGCTGCGCGCGCAGGTGTCGCTGCCGATCTACGCGCTGGGCGGGCTGGATGCCGGCCACGTCAGCCAGGCCCGTCGCCACGGCGGCCAGGGCATCGCCGCGATCCGCGGCCTGTGGCCGGGCGGGTAGCGCGGTGCTTCTGGCCTTCCGCCGGGCATGGCCCGGCGCTACCACAGGGTCGGCCGCCCGCTGTCAGTAGATCCACGCCATGCGTGGATGCGGCCCTACAACGTGATCCAGAAACACCCGTACTGCCGCCGCAGCCCCAGCACCGTCGCCGCGCGCGCCGCACTGCCCGGCAGCGTCTGCTCCAGGCGCAGGCCCACGGGGTGGCGTGCCACCGGCGTCCCGGGGTCGGATCCCTGCGCAGCAGGGCTCTGACCCTCATCCGGCTGCACCTCATCATCCTGCTGCGGATACACCGGCACCACGTCCACCAGCGGCCGCCGCACCACCGATTCCAGCTGGCCGAGGATGCGCTGCGCACCGGCATCGGACACCGCGCTCCACAGGTACAGCGTGGACAGCCGGTTGACGTCCTGGGTGTTCACCGCGTCGTGCAGGGCCTGCACCAGTTCGCTCAGGCGGCGAGGGCAGCTGGCGCCCAGGCTGTCGCGCTGCAGGGTACTGCCGGCCGGTGGCGGCGGCGGGCGCCGCGACTGCGCGCCCACGCTGTCACAGGGACGGTCGGTATAGACGCTCTGGCCCTGCGCATCGGTGCAGCGGTTCAAGCGCGTGGATTGGGCGTGGGCGTCGATGCTGGCCGCGGACAACAGCACCAGCAGCAGGGACAGGACGGCTTTCATCGCCACAGGGTAGCGTTGAACGCGACAACACAGTGCGCTTTCAGCCGTTCAGCAGCTTCAGCACCGACACCGTCGGCTTGGCCAGGTTCAGCGTGTAGAAGTGCAGGCCGGGTGCGCCGCCTTCGACCAGCCGCTGGCACAACTTGGCCACGACTTCGGCACCGAACGCACGCACCGACTCACTGTCGTCGCCATAGGCCAGCATCTTGCGGCTGATCCAGCGCGGGATCTCGGCGCCGCACTGTTCGGAGAAACGCCGCAGCTGGCTGAAGTTGGCGATCGGCATGATGCCGGGGGTGATCGGCACCTGCACGCCCAGCCGCTGCACCTCATCGACGAAGTGGAAATACGCGTCGGCGTTGTAGAAGTACTGGGTGATGGCCGCATCGGCACCGGCATCGACCTTGGCCTTGAAGTGCTTCAGGTCGGTCAGTGCGTCCGGTGCCTGCGGATGGGTTTCCGGGTAAGCGCCCACTTCGATGCGGAAGGCATCGCCGTGTTCGGCGCGGATGAAGGCGATCAGTTCGGACGCATAGCGCATGTCGCCGGGGAAGCCCATGCCCGAGGGCAGGTCACCGCGCAGCGCGACCAGGCGCCGGCAGCCGATGGCGCGGTACAGCTTGAGCAGCTCGCGGATCTCCTGGCGGGTGCCGCCGACGCAGGACAGGTGCGGCGCAGCGTCCAGGCCGTGGTGCTGGTTGAGATGGCGCACCGTCTCGGAGGTGTAGCTGAGGGTCGAGCCACCGGCACCGAACGTACAGGACACGTACTCGGGGGCATACGCCTTCAGCCGGGCGGCGGCACGGTCCAGCTGGCCACGCTGCTCATCGGTCTTGGGCGGGTAGAACTCGAAGCTGATGGCGGTCATGGCACGGGCGGTGGCGGCGGGTGCGGTTGAGTATATCTCTCCATCAAGATGGATGTGAAGCTGCGCGACGTGAAGAACCGGTCCGCCCCGGGCGACCGTTCACCCGGGCGCACGGCCGTTGCTCCGCTACTGCAACACGCCGGCAGCCACGGCGGCCAGGCTGGCCGCATCCCCCCACGCACCCGTCCCTGCAAGGAGTACGCGATGAAGATGATGCTGGCGATGTACTACGCGATGAAGGCCCTGGCCCGGCTGGCGATGCTGGGCATGGCGATGGCCGTGCTCGGCTCGGGCGCTGCCCATGCCGCCGGGGCGGCCCCGGCTGGCACCGGCAAGGTGCAGGTGGAAGTGGTCGGGCATGGCCGCCCGCTGCTGATGATCCCCGGCCTGAACAGCAGCGCCGAGGTCTGGCACGAGACCTGTCGGGCGCTGAAGGACGTGCAGTGCCACCTGGTGCAGCTGCCGGGCTTTGCCGGCGCCCGCGCCGCCGACCCGCGACCGGCCGATTTCCTGTCGGCCATGCGCGACCAGCTGCTGGCCTATGTGCATGACCAGAAGCTGGACCATCCGGCGGTGATCGGCCACAGCCTGGGTGGCGTGCTGACCCTGCAGATGGCGGTGAAGGAACCGGACGCACTGGGGCCGCTGGTCATCGTCGATTCGCTGCCGTTCTATGCCGGCATGCAGAACCCGCAGGCAACCGCACAGAGCGTGCAGCCGATGGCAGAGCAGATGCGCACGGCGATGCTGGCGGCGGACCCGGCCAGCTACCAGGCGCAGGCCGAAGCGGCGCTGGCCCCGTTGACCAACAGCACCGCGCGCCTGCCCGAGCTGAAGCGCTGGGGCCATGACAGCGATCGCGCCACCACCGCCGATGCGATGTACTCGCTGCTGGTGACCGACCTGCGCAGCGAAGTGGCGGGCATCCGTTCGCCCACGCTGGTCCTTGGCGCCTGGGCGTCCTACCAGGCAATGGGCGCGACCGAAGCATCGGCGCGTGCGATCTTCCAGTCGCAGTACGCCGCGCTGCCCGGCGTGCGCATCGTACTGAGCGCGACCGGCCACCACTTCCTGATGTGGGATGATCCGCAGTGGCTGCGTGGGCAGGTGCAGGCATTCCTGGACAGCCACCGCTGATCCTTCCGTCCGCTCCGGCCATCGTCATGCCCGATTCGACTTCCACACTGCGCTTCTGGCTGATCAACACCCTTGGGTGGGCACTGTTCTGCGCGCTCAGCCTGGCGATGACCCGCACCTTCGGCGGCGGCGCCAGCAGTGGTGGCACGCTCATCAGCGTCGGCCTGGGCGTGCTGCTGTGGGGCATCAGTGCAGGCGTGCGTGCACTGGCCCTGCGGCGGGGCTGGTGGCAGCGCGAGGTCGGTGCGCTGGTGCTGCGGCTTGCGCTGGCGGTGCTGCTGGGCGCGCTGCTGGCGCAGCTGCTGCTGACCGCCGTGCTGCAGCCGGCGCTGGCACTGGGCTGGGTGGATTTCGGCGGCCGGGCGGGCGACTTCCGCCCGGTGGCGCGGCTGGCCTATCTGCTCAACACCGTGCTGCTGCTGGGCCTGTGGACCGCGCTGTGGGCCGGCCTGCACAGCCTGCGCCAGGCGCGCCACGCGGAACTCGAACGCCTGCGGGCCGAGGCCCAGCGCAGCGCGCTGGAACGCGATGCACTGCGCGCGCGCTTGAATCCGCATTTCATGTTCAATGCGCTGAACAACCTGCGCGCGCTGATCCTCGAAGACCCCAAGCGCGCGCGGCAGATGGTCACCGATCTGTCGCGAACGCTGCGCCACGCGCTGGAGCACGCGCGCAACGAGGAGGCACTGCTGGCCGACGAGCTGGCCGTGGTGCGCGATTACCTGGCCGTTGAAGCGGTGCACTACGAACAGCGCCTGCAGGTACGCATCGACGTCGACGCGGATGCCGCGCAGGCACGGTTGCCGGTGATGGCGCTGCAGCTGCTGGTGGAAAATGCGATCAAGCACGGCATCGCCGTGTGCCCTGGCGGTGGCGAGGTGCGTATCAGCGCGCAGTGCCGCGACGGCCTGCTGCGGCTGCAGGTCGACAACCCGCTGGGTGTGGCCACGGCCGGCACGGATGCCACGACCGCCGGGCATGGCGTCGGCCTGGCCTACCTACGCTCGCAGCTCGGCCGTGGCGGCCGCTTCCATCTGCAACCGCTGGACGGCCGCATGCAGGCCGTCCTGGAGATTCCGCAATGCGCACGACCCTGAATGTCCTGATCGTCGATGACGCGCGGCTGGCGCGGCAGGAACTGCGCACGCTGCTGGCGGCGCTGCCGTGGGTGCAGTGCGTGGGCGAGGCCGATGACGTACCGGCGGCGCGCGAGGCGATCGCACGGCTGAAGCCCGACCTGGTGCTGCTGGATGTGTAGATGCCGTCCGGCACCGGCTTCGACGTGCTCGATGGCCTGGACCCGGCACCCGCCGTGGTGTTCGTCACCGCCTACGATGCCTATGCGGTACGTGCCTTCCAGACCAATGCGCTGGATTACCTGGTCAAGCCGGTGGAAGCGCCGCGGCTGCATGAAGCGCTGGAACGCGCGCGCCAGCACGAGGTGCCTGCCGCGCCGGCGGTGGTTGCAGGTGGCGGCTTGAACGCGCAGGACCAGGTGTTCGTGCGCGATGGCGAGCGTTGCTGGTTCGTGGCGGTGGGCGAAATCCGCAGGCTGGTGGTGGATGGCAACTACACCCGCCTGTGGTTCCGCGACCAGAACGCGCTGTTGACGCGCAGCCTGAGTGCGCTGGAAGCACGCCTGCCCGCTGAACTGTTCTTCCGCGCCAACCGCAACACGCTGGTGAACCTGCGGCGCATCCGCAGCGTTACCCCCAGTATTGCCGATGGCTACGACCTGGCGCTGGATGATGGCAGCGAGGTGGAGGTGTCGCGGCGGCAGGCGCGTGAGCTGCGCGAGCGGATGGCGTTGTAGCCGCTGCTACAGCTCGGCGCTGACCGGACTGGTGAAGAAGCCCCACAACAGCCGCGCCATCACTGCTGGCGACCGTGCCTGCCTGCGCGCATAGTCCAGCAGCGTATCCAGCCGTGGGCGGTCGTACAGGTGCCCGGCCAGCAGCACCGCATGCACGCGCCGCGTGTTGGCGGTGTCCTGCAGCGGGTTGCCATCGAGCAGCACCAGGTCGGCGGCCTTGCCGACCTCGACGCTGCCATGCGATGCCTGCAGTTGCAGATGGCGCGCAGCCTGCAGCGTGGCTGCATGCAGCACGTCGGCGTGGCTCAGGCCGGCCTGCCGCAGCCACTGCAGTTCATCGTGGTAGCGGAAGCCACCGAGCCCAGTGTCGGTACCTACCAGTACCGGCACGCCGGCGCGATGCGCCGCGCCGGTCAACGCCAGGCCATGGCGGAAGTACGCCTGCAGTGCGGCCTCGCCACCAGGTCCGGGATAGCGCGCGGCAGTGGCCTGCAGATCATCGCGCCAGGCCCAGCGCGAGAGCGGATCCAGATAGGCCAGGCGTGGGTCGCTGGTGAATGCTGGATCGCGGGCGCGCGCGTCTTCCTCGCGGGTGACGTGGGTGGGTACGAATGCAGCACCACTGGCCTGCATCTGTGCAAAGGCTTCGGTACAGAGCGCTGGCTGATGGCCGGCAACCATGCGCTCGATCAGTGCCGTGGGGTCTTCGCCATCCATCGCGCCATTGCGCCGCATTCTCGAAGCAGTGGCGGGCAAACAGGTGGGCATGCTCGAAGCTGCGCTGGTCGGCCCGCAGCGCATCCTGCAGCGAAACCGCTTTGGGCAGGTGGCCGATCAGCGGGCGCTGCGGGCGTTGCGCTTCGGCGGCGAGCTGCTGGTACGTATCCGCGCGCAGCCGGTTGTAGACCTTCAGCGCATCGATGCCGCGTGCATCGTATTCGCGGGCGCGACGCAGCGCGTCATCGGCTCGCATCGACGGGTCTTCGAAGTAGAAACTGGCAACCTGCACGAAGCGCGGTGCGACCTGTTGCCCGGCAATGGCCTGCGCGTTCCAGCGGCGCTTGTCGGCCACGCAGGCGATCAACGGATCGGTGAGCTGCGGACAGTCCATCATGTCGCGCGTGCCGGTGATGCCGTTGGCCAGCATCAGCGGGAACTGCACCTGCGGTGACAGCTGCAGGGCATGGGTGTGCATGTCCCAGAAGCCGGGCGACAGCCATCGCCCGCCGGCATCGAGCAGGGGCAGCGAGGAGTCCGGGGCGTCATCGCCAATGGCGGTGATGCGGCCTTCGCGCACGGTCACCGTGGTGGGTTCGCTGGCCTGACCGTTGACCACGTCCAGTACCCGCACGTTGGTGATCACCCAGCTGTTGCCGGCGTCGGGCAGCGGCGGTGCCTGCAGCGGCCAGAACAATGCGGCGGCAAACAGCAAGGGCGGCGTCGCCAGGGTGGCGGCCAGTACCAGCGCCAAACGCTTCCAGCGGCGAGGAGAGGTCGACTGCGCACGTGCTGCTTCCATGAGCCGGCGATCCTTGCAGGAGATTACCGGCAGGGTGCTGTAATCACGGCGCTGGCGCCAGTGATCTTCGACTCGCCGCCCCTCAGCCGGGCCGCGACGGTTACCCTGTGCGGCAGATACTTCAACCACGGCACGCCATGTCCATCGTCCTCACTGAGTTCGCCCGTCCCCGCCTGTTCCCGCGCGTGCCGCGCGCCAACACCATCCAGGATGTCAGCGCAGAGCAGTTCCAGGCACACCTCAACGCGCAAGCACCGCTGAAGGTGCTCGACGGCTACGCGCCGTTCTGCAAGCTGTTCGTCTACGAGAACTGGACCAGCACGCGCTGCCTGACCGTGCCGGTCACCGAGGCCAACCGCCACCTGCTGCGCAGCGGCTACGAAGCGCGCAACCGCGAGGAGCTGCCGGTGTTGGTGCGCTGGTTCGAGGGCGTGGAATCGCCGCGCGCGAACTACCTTGTGGTGATCCTGTACAGCGCCGAGCAGCTGGCCAAGGAAGGCTCGCCGATCGACGCGGACTGGGGCATCGTCGGCTGCATCTACACCGCCGAGCCGGAAGAAGTGCCGATGGCGCCGATCACGATGATGCGCAATGCACTGGGCGTGGAGGAGGGCGGTTCCGGCGTGCCGCTGGACCGCGAGGCCTACCAGCGCGCCGTGCAGTTCTGGGAGAACAACGCCAACTGGCGGCCGTAGGCCTGTGCTGCGGATGTCATCGGGTGGGGTCAGAGCCCTTTCCGGTGGAAAGGGATCTGACCCCTTCGTCAATCGGCTTTCCACTCCCACCACGGGTAATGGTATTCGCGGTCGGTCGCCTGCCAGTGCTGACCACACTGCGTGCAGGCAACGTGGTGGCATTCGCCCCAGCCGCCATCGGCATCGCCCACCGAGAGTAACTGCATCTGCCCCTGTTCGATCAGCCTGCGCGGGTCGAAAAACAGATACGTCGGCGTGAGCGCGCACAGGCAGCCGGCCTGCGCCTGCCAGTAGCGCAGGCGTTTCAGCGCAGACTGCAGATGCACCTGGTTGGCCAGCAGCGCACCGCCCAGCGTGACCCCGGCGCAGGCCCGTTCGATGCGGTCGGCATGCGGCGCCAGTGCATCCAGCAGCCCGGGATCGAACGTCACCGCGACCCGGCAGGCCGAGGCATGGATACGCGTGGCATCACCACTCAGCAGATCCTGCAGCAGGGCATCGGCCGCGGACATCAGCGGGCCTTCCCGATGGGCGCGTAATGCCCTGCGGTCAGCCGCAGCAGGTCGGCCGGGGCCAGTTCCACTTCCAGGCCGCGGCGGCCGGCGCTGACGTGCAGCGTCGGCAGGGCCTGTGCGCTGGCATCGAGGAAACTGCGCAGGCGCTTCTTCTGCCCGAGCGGACTGATGCCGCCGACCAGGTAGCCGGTGGCGCGCTGGGCGGCATCGGCGGCGGCCATCTCGCACTTCTTGCAGCCTGCGGCTTCGGCCAGCGCCTTCAGGTCCAGCTGGCCGCCAACCGGCACGATCGCCACCAGCAGTTCGTGGGTTTCGGTGCTGGCCAGCAGGGTCTTGAACACCTGCGCCGGGTCCAGGCCCAGCTTCTCCACGGCTTCGCCACCGTAGGACTCGGCGTGTGCGTCGTGCACGTAGCTGCGCACCGTGTGGGCGATCTTCTCGCGCTTGAGCAGGTTGATGGCGGGAGTCATGGGGGCATCGTAGCGCGCGCTGGGCGGGTTGCCTTGACCGAGGCTACTGCCGGAGAGCATCCACGCATGGCGTGGATCTACTGATCCTCCGCCCCCGCTAGATCCACGCCATCCGCCCCCCAGTAGATCCACGCCATGCGTGGATGAGCCAACGGGCATGACCGAGCTGCCGCCGTCTGCACCGACGTGGCAGACTGGGGGCAACAGGACGCAGCACAGGGGAATGGAGTGGCATATCAGCGGATGATCGCGGCAGGCCTGCTTGCCGGAATGATGTTGGCCGCCGGACCGGCACTGGCCGATGACGGACGCTGCACGCGAGGCAAGGCCGTGGGCGAGCTGATCGATGCCGGCATGGTGTCGATGGCCTCGCACCGCAAGGGTGACCAGTGTCGTTTCACCGGCGTGGCGTCGAGTGTCCACGCGATGTTGCGGCAGGCCATGTTCCTGTCCGCGCTGGCGGGCAACTGTCGCGGCATTGCCCTGGAAGTGGACCCGAAGCAGGAGACCCGCCTGGGCATCCGTGTACCGCAGCGCTGCCTGGTCGACACCGACCCGCCGGATGCTCCGCCGGTCGAATGGTGGCCGCTGTCGTCGCCTCCGCCGAGATACCCGCAGGAGGCCTACAAGCAGGGCCTGAAGGGCACCACCGTGATCCTGGTGGTGATCAACCGCGAGGGCCGGGTGACGGGAAGGATCATCGCCGAGTCCAGTGGCCATCCGGCGCTGGACGAGGCAGCCATCAACGCGGCCTCGGCCTGGACGTTCAGCAGCAAGCGCAGTGATCCGCCCGACGTCAGCCTGGCCAGGATTCCGGTCAACTTCGAATTCTGAGCGCACTGCCGCACGGATCATTTGAGTGAGTCCGCCAACGCAGAACGGGCGCCCGAAGGCGCCCGTTCCGTTTGCATCCGTTGCCGGGGTCAGAGCCCTTTCCTGCGGAAAGGGATCCGACCCCGGGCACGACATCAGTAGCGGTAGTGGTCCGGCTTGAACGGGCCTTCCACCGGCACGCCGATGTAGTCGGCCTGTTCCCGGGTCAGGGTGGTCAGCTTCACGCCGATCTTTTCCAGGTGCAGGCGGGCCACTTCTTCGTCCAGGTGCTTGGGCAGCAGGTAGACCTTCTTCTCGTAGCTGTCCTTGTTAGCCCACAGGTCGATCTGGGCCAGGGTCTGGTTGGCGAACGAGTTGGACATGACGAAGCTCGGGTGGCCGGTGGCGCAGCCCAGGTTCACCAGGCGGCCTTCGGCCAGCAGGAAGATCGCATTGCCAGCACTTCCATCAGAAGCCGGGAAGATGTACTTGTCCACCTGCGGCTTGATGTTCACGTGCTGCACGCCCGGGAACGCCACCAGCGCATCGACCTGGATCTCGTTGTCGAAGTGGCCGATGTTGCAGACGATGGCCTGGTCCTTCATCGCGCTCAGGTGCTCGATGCGGATGATGTCCTTGTTGCCGGTGGTGGTGACGTACAGGTCGGCACGGCCCAGGGTCGATTCGATGGTGTTGACTTCATAGCCTTCCATCGCCGCCTGCAGTGCGCAGATCGGGTCGATCTCGGTGACGATGACGCGCGCGCCGTAGGCACGCAGCGACGCGGCGCAGCCCTTGCCCACGTCGCCGTAGCCGCAGACCACGGCGACCTTGCCGGCCAGCATCACGTCCATCGCGCGCTTCAGGCCATCGGCCAGCGACTCGCGGCAGCCGTACAGGTTGTCGAACTTGCTCTTGGTGACCGAGTCGTTGACGTTGATCGCCGGGATCAGCAGGGTGCCGGCCTGGGCCAGCTGGTACAGGCGGTGCACGCCGGTGGTGGTCTCTTCGGAGACGCCCTTCCAATCCTTGACCACGCGGCCCCAGTAACCCGGGCGCTCGACGGCCACGCGCTTGAGCAGGTTCTTGATGACCTGTTCTTCGTGCGAATCGGCCTTTTCATTGACCCAGTTGCTGCCGTTTTCCAGCTCCAGGCCCTTGTGGATCAGCAGGGTCACGTCACCGCCGTCGTCCACCACCAGCTCCGGGCCGGTCAGGGTGCCGTCGGGCAAGGTGAAGGTCAGCGCGTCCAGGGTGCAGTCCCAGTACTCTTCCAGGCTCTCGCCCTTCCAGGCGAACACCGGGGTGCCGGTGGCGGCGATGGCCGCAGCGGCGTGATCCTGGGTCGAGAAGATGTTGCACGAGGCCCAGCGCACGTCGGCGCCGATGTCCTTCAGGGTCTCGATCAGCACCGCGGTCTGGATGGTCATGTGCAGCGAGCCGGTCACGCGCACGCCCTTCAGCGGCAGGCTGGTGGCGTGCTTGCGGCGGATCGACATCAGGCCCGGCATCTCGTGCTCGGCGATGTCCAGTTCCTTGCGACCCCAGTCGGCCAGGGTGATGTCGCGGATCTTGTAGTCACCTTCGGTGGAGAAGGTCTTGGCAACAGCGTTCATGCAGTAGCTCCGGTTGTGGGCGAGCGGGTACTCGCATCTAGCCGGGCGCCGTTGTTACAAAGCCACCTTACCGAGCCTGGCCGGGCCTCAGGGGATCCGGTCGCAGCGCCCCTCGGCAGGGGGAGAACGCCCAGTATATCGCGGCCCCGGGCCGGAACCGGAGCGACCCAACCATCGGCAGATGGGGCGCGGGTCGGCGCCTGTTAAGGTCGAAGGTCTTCACGCATCCAAAACAGGAAGAACGATGAGCAAGCACGCGCGCCGCAGCCGGCGCTGGACCGGCCTGGTCCTGTCCATGGCCCTGCTGGCGGTGGTCCCGCAGGCGTGGTCGGCCGACAGCCCGCAGGTGGCCGCCGCCAGGGACGTGGACGGTTATGAGCTGCCCTCGGCCGCGCTGCAGGCGGTGGTCGATGCGCCGCGTGCGCCCAGCCTGTTCCTGTCGCCGCGCCGCGACGTGGCCGCGCTGATGAAGATGCCGTCGCTGCCGTCGATCCAGGTGGTGGCGCAGCCGGAACTGAAGCTGGCCGGCATCCGCATCAACCCGCGCACGTTCTCCGACAGCCGCTTCAGCTTCGGCGAGAAGCTGTGGCTGATGAACGTGGCCGACGGCAAGGAACGGCAGATCAGCGGCCTGCCGGCGCAGCTGTCGATCGCCGGCCTGGCCTGGTCGCCCGACCAGAAGTGGCTGGCCTTCAACCAGGTCGACGCCGCCAGCGGCGCCAACGAGCTGTGGCTGGTGGACGTGGCCAACGGCAGTGCGCGCCGCCTGCAGGCCAACCTCAACACGGTGTTCGGCGACGGTTACCAGTGGCTGCCCGACAGCCGCGGCCTGATCGTGATGACCCGCCTGGCCAATGCCGGTGATCCGCCGCCTGCCGATGGCATCCCGACCGGCCCGACCGTGCAGCAGACCGGCAAGAGCAGCGGCGTGGTGTCCATCCGCACCTACCAGGATCTGTTGAAGAACGAAGCCGACGCGCGCCTGTTCGATTACTACGCGCGTGCGCAGCCGATGCAGGTCGGCCTGGACGGCCAGGCCCGCGCCATCGGCATGGCCGGCATCTACCTGGGCCTGGCGGCCTCGCCGGACGGCAACTACCTGCTCAGCCAGACCGTGCAGCGCCCGTATTCCTACGTGGTGCCGGTGGGCAGCTTCCCGCGCCGCATCGACGTGCTCGACCGCAACGGCCAGCTGGCCCACAGCGTGGCCTCGCGCCCGCTGGTGGAAGGCCTGCCGACCGGCAACGATGCCGAGGTGACCGGCGTGCGTGACATCAGCTGGCGCGCCGATGCGCCGGCGACCCTGGTCTGGGCCGAAGCGCAGGACGGCGGTGACCCGAACCGTGACGCCAAGGTGCGCGATGCGGTGTTCATGCAGGCCGCGCCGTTCGAGAAGCCGCCGGTGACCCTGGCCCAGCTGGGCAGCCGTTTCGGTGGCATCACCTGGGGCCGTGGCGATCTGGCCCTGCTCAGCGAATCGTGGTGGAAGACGCGCAACACCAAGACCTGGCGCATCACCCCGGACGACGCGACGCAGTCGCCGCAGCTGCTGTGGGACCGCGATGCACAGGACCGCTACAACGATCCGGGCCGCGCCGGCGTGGTGCGCGACGTCAACGGCCGCAGCCGCCTGCAGACCACCGCCGATGGCCGCAGCATCTTCCTGTACGGGCAGGGCGCGTCGCCGGAAGGTGACCGTCCGTTCGTCGACCGCTTCGACATCGAAAGCCGCAAGTCCACCCGTCTGTTCCATTCGCAGGCACCGGTCTATTCGGCACCGGTCGCGCTGCTGGACCAGGAAGGTGAGTCGCTGCTGCTGACCCGCGAAAGCCCGGACGAGCCGACCAACTTCTTCGTGCAGTCGCTGGCCCAGGCCGACGCCGCACCGCGCGCGCTGACCCGTTTCGCCCACCCGCTGCCGCAGCTGAAGGGCGTGCAGAAGGAACAGATCCGCTACAAGCGTGCCGACGGCGTGGACCTGACCGCGACGCTGCTGCTGCCGCCGGATTACGACCCCAAGCGTGATGGCCCGCGGCCGCTGCTGATGTGGGCCTACCCGGGTGAGTTCAAGAGTGCCGCGGCCGCCAGCCAGGTGACCGATTCGCCGTACCGCTTCAACGCGATCAGCTACTGGGGTCCGCAGGCGTTCCTGGCCAAGGGCTACGTGGTGCTGGCCAGCCCGACCATGCCGATCATCGGCGAAGGTGACAAGGAACCCAACGACACCTACATCGAACAGCTGGTGGCCAATGCACAGGCCGCGGTGGACGAAGTGGTGCGTCGTGGCGTGACCGACCGCGAGCACATCGCCATCGGTGGCCATTCCTACGGTGCGTTCATGACCGCCAACCTGCTGGCGCACACCCGCCTGTTCAAGGCCGGCATCGCCCGCAGCGGCGCCTACAACCGCACGCTCACCCCGTTTGGTTTCCAGGCCGAGGAGCGCAACTACTGGCAGGCGCAGGACGTCTACCAGAAGATGGCGCCGTTCAACTACGCGGACAAGATCAAGGATCCGATCCTCTTCATCCACGGCGTGGACGACAACAACTCCGGCACGTTCCCGATCCAGAGCGAGCGCATGTTCGCCGCGGTGAAGGGCCTGGGTGGTACCGCGCGGCTGGTGATGCTGCCGAACGAATCGCACGCCTACCGCGCACGCGAATCGATCATGACCATGCTGGCCGAGAGCGAGCGCTGGCTGGAACAGACCATCGGCCCGGTGCAGCAGGGCAAGGCGAAGAAGAAGCGCTGACCGCGCGCGTGATGATGGCGGCCCCTGCAACGGGGGCCGCCTGTTGCTCCGGCGCGGTAGAGTCGACCGTTGGTCGACTATCGCGCGCAGCGCGGGCTTTCCAAGCGCCGCAAGAAGAGCAGTCGACCAACGGTCGACTCTACCCCGGCGGTGTTTGCCCGACCGGTGTATCCGTAGCCGGCGGATACGTGCAGATGAAACCATTTCTGCAACGCAGCAACGGCGTCGAATTGGGATAGGCTTGGCGACGGATCATGCCCCGAGGTTCGTGCGTCGCCGATGAACGAGTACCGCAGCAGCATCGAATTCGCTTCCCCCGATCTTCCGCTTCGCGATGATGTGCGCCGACTGGGCGCACTGGTCGGCGACCTGCTGGTCGAACAGGTGTCCGCCGCGTTCCTCGACGACGTCGAGGACGTGCGCACCCGCGCAATCGCGCGCCGCGAGAACCAGGCACCGCTGTCCGAGCTGGCCGATGGCTTGGCCGGGCGCACGCCGGAGCAGGCCGAAACCATGGTGCGTGCGTTCAGCACATACTTCCAGGTGGTCAACATCGCCGAGCGCGTGCATCGCATCCGCCGCCGCCGCGATTACCAGCGTGCCGGCACCGCTGCTGCGCAGCCCGATGGCCTGCAGGATGCGTTGCAGCACCTGAAGGCGCAGGGCGTAGGCCTGGACGAGCTGGCGCAGTGGTTGCCGCGCATCGACATCGAACCAGTGTTCACCGCGCACCCGACCGAGGCGGTGCGCCGCGCGCTGCTGGAGAAAGAACAGCTGATGGTGGCCAGCCTGGTGGACAACCTGGATGGCCAGCGCACGCCGGGCGAGGCTGCTGCCGATGCCGCGCGCTTCCGCATGGCGCTGACCGCGTCGTGGCAGACCACCGATTCCTCGCCGGTGCGGCCCACCGTCGATGACGAACGCGAGCACGTCGGCTTCTATCTGGTGCAGGTGCTGTACCGGGTGATTCCGGTGCTGTACGAATCGCTGCAGCAGGCGCTGCGCGATACCTACGGCGAGGAGCTGCCGCTGCCGCGTCTGCTGCGCTTCGGCACGTGGGTGGGCGGTGACATGGACGGCAACCCGAACGTGGATGCCGGCACCATCCGCAACACGCTGGATGCACAGCGGCAGGCGGTGCTCGGGCGCTACCAGAAGGAACTGCTGCAGCTGGCCAGCCTGCTCAGCCAGTCCACCGAACGGGTGGGCGTGAGCGATGCGCTGCAGGCGCGCGTAGCGCACTACCAGCAGCTGCTGCCGCAGGTGCAGTCGCGCCCGCGCCACTCCGACATGCCGTACCGGTTGCTCAACGACCGCATGCGTGCGCGCCTGCAGGCCACGCTGGATGATGGCGAGGGTGCGTATGCCGGCCCGGACGAACTGATCGACGACCTGCAGCTGATCCTCGACAGCCTGCGCGCCCACCGTGGCGAACATGCCGGTGGTTTCGCCGTGCAGCGCCTGCTGTGGCGGGTGAAGACCTTTGGCTTCCACTTGGCGCGGCTGGACGTGCGCCAGGAATCGAGCGTGCATGCCCGCGCGCTTGCCGCAGTGCTGGGCGGAGAAGACGCCTGGCAGGCGCTGGATGCACTGGGCCGTGCGCGCCTGCTGGGCCCGCATGCCAGCGGCGAAGCACCGCTGCCCAAGGGCGATGACGAGGGCAACCAGCGCCTGGATGCGGTGTTCGCGGCGCTGGCCGATGCACGCGCACGCCATGGCGGCGATGCATTGGGCAGCTACATCATTTCGATGGCGCACGATCGCGGCGACGTGCTGGCGGTGCTGGCACTGGCGCGACGCGGTGGCCTGGTCGATGCCGATGGCGGCGTACCGCTCGACATCGCGCCGCTGTTTGAAACCGTGGACGACCTCAAGCGTGGCACCGCCACCCTGCGTGATCTGCTGGAGGATCCGGTGTACCGCGCGCACCTGCGTGCACGCGATGACGTGCAGATGGTGATGCTGGGGTACTCGGACAGCAGCAAGGACGGCGGCATCGCCGCCTCGCGCTGGGGCCTGCAGCGTGCGCAGGTGGAACTGCTGGATGTCGCGGCCGAGGCCGGTATCCGCCTGACCTTCTTCCACGGCCGTGGCGGTTCGATCAGCCGTGGCGGTGGCAAGACCACCCACGCGGTGGACGCCTCGCCGCGCGGCAGCATCGATGGCCGCCTGCGGGTGACCGAACAGGGCGAGGTGATCCACCGCAAGTACGGCATCCGCGCGCTGGCGCTGCGTTCGCTGGAACAGGCCACCGGTGCGGTGCTGCGCGCCAGCCTGCGCCCGCGCGCGCCGGAGCCGCGCGAAGACGGGTGGCGGCCGGTGATGGACACCGTCTCCGCGGCCAGCAGCGAGGTGTACCGCGCCTTCGTCGGCCAGTCCGGCTTCATGGATTACTTCCGCACGGCCACGCCGATCGATGTGATCGAGCGGATGACCCTGGGCTCGCGGCCGTCGCGCCGCCTGGGCCAGGATGCGGCGCTGGGCAACCTGCGGGCGATTCCGTGGGTGTTCGCCTGGAGCCAGGCGCGTGCCGTCATTCCCGGCTGGTACGGCGTGGGCAGTGGCCTGCAGGCGGCGGTGGACGCCGGCCATGAACAGACGCTGCGCGAGATGGCGCGTGACTGGCCGTTCTTCCGCACCTTCCTCGACGACATCGCGATGGTGCTCTCGAAGGGCGATATCACCATCGCCGAACAGTTCTCGCAGCTCTCTGGTGACCTGCACGGTCGCTTCTTCCCGCAGGTCGAGAAGGAGCTCGCGCTCACCCGGCACTGGCTGCTGGCGCTGATGGGGCAGCAGACCCTGCTGGATCATGATGCGCGGCTGGCGCTGTCGATCCGCCTGCGCAATCCCTACGTGGACCCGATCAGCGTGCTGCAGGTGGACCTGCTGCAGCGCTGGCGGGCCAGCGGGCGCGAGGATGATGACCTGCTGCGCGCGCTGGTGGCCTGCGTGAATGGCGTTTCGCAGGGCGTGCAGAACACCGGCTGACCTGTGAGTTCGAAAGGGTAGTGCCGGCCGCTGGCCGGCATCACCGCGATATCGGTTCCGTTATCCTCTCGCCCCATGAAGCATTCCTGGCGTATCACCAAGTACTGGCAGCGGATGCCCGAGGCATACCTCTGCTCACCGCCCGAAGAGTGGACGGACTTCGGTGATGTCGGCAGCCTGGTGAGTCTCGAGGATTACCTCGTTGTCGAGAATGCGTATCTGGATGCGATCAGGCGTTTCTGCGTCGGCATCGGCGTCGAGTCACTGCGCATCCAGTCGCTTGAACGGCGTGACTCACGCGATTACCACGAGGGCCAGCCGCTGGATCGGGATGGGATCGAGCGGGTGGCGCGTGACGTGCTACGCAACGTCATCTGGTGCAAGCTGGTGGGCGACAGCGCCGAAGTTCATTTCGGTTACGACTACTACATGTTCGTGGTGTCGTCGGTGGACGCGTCGGCCGCACTCGCACAGGCCGATCCACTGTTGAACATCGAGTCTTTCCTGTCGCCCTATCTGCCCGAACAGGAAGGGTAGTGCCGGCCGCTGGCCGGTAATCCCATCATGTTTGGCAGCGCGCGCAAGGCTGCCGGCCAGCGGCCGACACTACCGGGTTCGCGGTCAGTCTTCCGGCGACGGCGGGTTCGACGCCAGCAGCTCCAGGTGCCGCTGTTCCATCTCCTGCCGCAGCTGGCGGCGGATCTGCGCAGCGGCCTGGCGGCGCTTTTCGTCCGAGCTGGCTGGCTGCAGCGGCGGCACCGCCGTCGGCCGGCCTTCCTCGTCCACCGCCACCATGGTGAAGAAGCAGCTGTTGGCGTGGCGCACGCTGCGCTTGAGGATGTCCTCGGCCACGACCTTGATGCCGATCTCCATCGACGAGGTACCGGTGTAGTTCACCGAGGCCAGGAAGGTGACCAGCTCGCCCACCGCGATGGGCTGGCGGAACATCACCTGGTCCACCGACAGGGTGACCACGTAGCTGCCCGCATAGCGGCTGGCGCAGGCATAGGCCACCTGGTCGAGCAGGCGCAGGACGGCACCGCCGTGGACCTTGCCGGAGAAATTGGCCATGTCCGGCGACATCAGCACGGTCATGGACAGCTGGTGGGTTTTCAGTTCGGTCGACATGCACCGATTGTATCGGCAACCGGTAGTGCCGGCCGCTGGCCGGCAACCACGCGATGGCGTCCGGGCATTAAAAAGCCGGCCAGCGGCCGGCTCTACCAGAAAGCAGAAGGGCCGCTTGCGCGGCCCTTCTGGAAGGTCAGCCGACTAACAGTCGGCTCTACCCGTCGGCTTTATCAGCCGACTTTACTTCAGCTTCGCATCGGCGCGCAGGGCGGCGGCGCGGTCGGTCTTCTCCCAGGAGAAGGCCGTGGCGTTGACGGTCTCGCCTTCGCCGTTGAGGTAGCTGAATTCCTTCGGCTTGCGGCCGAAGTGACCGTAGGCGGCGGTCTGCTGGTACATCGGGTGCACCAGGTCCAGCATCTTGATGATGCCGTACGGGCGCAGGTCGAAGTGCTTGCGGATCAGCTTCTCGATCTTGTCGTCGCTGATCTTGCCGGTGCCGAAGGTGGTGACCGAGATCGAGGTCGGCTCAGCCACGCCGATGGCGTAGGAGACCTGCACTTCGCAACGGTCGGCCAGGCCGGCGGCAACCACGTTCTTGGCGACGTAGCGGGCAGCGTAGGCCGCCGAACGGTCGACCTTGGACGGGTCCTTGCCGGAGAAGGCGCCACCACCGTGACGGGCCCAGCCGCCGTAGGTGTCGACGATGATCTTGCGGCCGGTCAGGCCGCAGTCGCCCACCGGGCCGCCGATCTCGAACTTGCCGGTCGGGTTGATGTGGAACTTGGTGCCCTTGTGCAGCCACTTGGCCGGCAGCACCGGCTTGATGATCTCTTCGCGGACGGCCTCGATGAGGTCCTTCTGCTTGATGCCCGGGGCGTGCTGGGTGGACAGGACCACGGCGTCGATGGCCGAGACCACGCCGTTTTCATAGCGCAGGGTGACCTGGCTCTTGGCGTCCGGGCGCAGCCAGGACAGCGGCGAGTTGCGCTTCTTGCGGATCTTGGCCTGCTGTTCCACCAGGCGGTGCGACAGGTGGATCGCGGCCGGCATGAAGCTGTCGGTCTCGTTGGTGGCGTAGCCGAACATCAGGCCCTGGTCGCCAGCGCCCATTTCTTCCGGCTTCTTGCGGTCCACGCCCTGGGCGATGTGCGGCGACTGCTTGCCGATCAGGTTCAGCACGCCGCAGGTGGCGCCGTCGAAGCCGACGTCGGAGCTGTCGTAGCCGATGTCCGTGATGACCTTGCGGGTCAGGGCTTCCAGGTCGATCCAGGCGCTGGTGGTGATTTCACCGGCGACGATGGCAACACCGGTCTTGACCATGGTCTCGCAGGCCACGCGGGCGCGCTGGTCCTGGGTCAGGATCGCGTCCAGCACCGCATCGGAAATCTGGTCGGCAACCTTGTCCGGATGGCCTTCGGAGACCGACTCGGAGGTGAAGAGATAGCTGGACATCAGGCGGTATATCCCTTGATTCGGATGGAAAGATGGGCGCGCATCATACACGGGGTGCGCCGCCTGTGCATTGTGAACCCGTATGGGTTGCCGGTGGTTAAGGTGTTGTGCCCGCCGCGACAAGGCCTGGCGGGGCCCCGGGGCCCATGGTGCGCAGGCAGTGTTCCACTGGCGTGACCATTGGCGGGCGGTCTTCACGGCCTGGGCCCACCGGCCGGGGCCGTCATCGTTCTGCCGCCAAACCGCCATCTGCCTGCCGCGTGGCGGGCGCAGGCTCTCGGCCAATCCGGCCGCCGGGCATCAGTGAGCACGCCATGCAGGAACTCGAGCAGCGCTTGCAGCAACGTTTCCCCGATTGGTTCCGCGGCCGCCGCGGGCATCTGGCCCGGCCCCTGCTGCGCAGCGTGGGCCGCTGGTCGCGGCTGGACCGGGTGGAGGCCTTCCTGCAGCGCAGCGCGAATCTGCGCGGCTTCGACTTCGTCGCCGCCGGGCTGGAGTTCCTCGAAAGCGGCTACCAGGTCGATCCGCTGGACCTGTCCCGGATCCCGGCCAGCGGCCGCCTCCTGATCGTGGCCAACCATCCTTCCGGTGCGCTGGACGCGCTGGCCCTGCTGGACGCGGTCGGCCGGGTGCGGCGCGACGTGCGCATCGTGGCCAACGACCTGCTGGGCGCCATCGGCCCGCTGCAGGACCTGCTGCTGCCGGTGCGCATCCTCGGCGGCAAGGTCCAGCGTGGCAGCCTGCACGCGGTGGAACAGGCGCTGGACGCCGAGCAGTGCGTCATCGTGTTCCCGGCCGGCGAAGTGTCGCGGCTGTCGCTGCAGGGCATCCGCGATGGCCGCTGGCAGCGCGGTTTCGTCCGTTTCGCCCGCGCCGCCGGGGCGCCGGTGCTGCCGGTGCGGGTGGAAGCGCGCAATTCGGCGCTGTTCTACGGCGCCTCGACCCTGTTCAAGCCGGCGGGCACCGCCCTGCTGGCCCGCGAGATGTTCGCCCGCCGCGGCCGCCCGCTGCGCCTGCGCATCGGCCAGCCGATGCAGCTGGGCCAGGGCGACCCCGGCGCGCAGCTGCTGGCCGTGCGCCGCGCGCTGTACGCCCTGGGCCCCGCGGACAGTGCCACCGGCAGCCTGCCGGCCGGCCCCGAGCCGCTGGCCGCCCCGGTGCCGCCGGCGCAGGTGGCCGCCGATATCGCCCGGGCCACGGTGCTGGGCCAGACCGGTGACGGCAAGCAGATCCTGCTGGCCACCTGCACCGCCGATTCGGCGCTGCTGCGCGAGCTGGGCCGGTTGCGCGAGCTGACCTTCCGCCAGGTGGGCGAGGGCACCGGCCGCAGCCGCGACCTGGACGACTACGACCTGCAGTACCAGCACATCGTCATCTGGGACGGCAGCGCGCAGCGCATCGCCGGTGCCTACCGCATCATGCGCGGCGCACAGGCCCTGGCCCGCCGCGGCCTGGCCGGGCTCTACAGCGCCTCGCTGTTCCGCTATTCCGACGATGCCATCACCCGCATCGCCGAAGGCCTGGAACTGGGCCGCAGCTTCGTGGTGCCCGATTACTGGGGCAGCCGCAGCCTGGATTACCTGTGGCAGGGCATCGGTGCCTACCTGCAGTGCCAGCCGGGCATCCGCTACCTGTTCGGCGCGGTGTCGATCAGCGCCGCGCTGCCGCGCGAGGCGCGCGAACAGCTGGTGGCCTACTACCAGCGCTACTACGGTGGCCGCAGCGGCCTGGTCGAATCCAACCAGCCGTTCCAGTACTTCGCCGCACCGCCCAGCTTCGGTGAACTCGACGCCGGCGCTGCGTTCGATGTGCTGAAGGCCAACCTGACCGCGCTGGGCACGGGTGTGCCGACGCTGTACCGCCAGTACACCGATCTGTGCGAACCCGGCGGCGCCCGCTTCCTCGCGTTCGGCGTCGATCCGGATTTCAGCGATTCGATCGACGGCCTGATCGAAGTGGACCTGCAGGCGATCCGGCCGAACAAACGCAAGCGCTACCTGCGCGACGCGGGGATGCCGGCATGAGCGCGCTGGCGAACCTGTCGCCGCACCGGCGTGCAGTGTTCGTCTCCGATGTGCACCTCGGGTCGCGCCACTGCCACGCCGCCGAACTGGCGACCTTCCTCGGCCAGCTGCGCTGCGAGCGGCTGTACCTGGTCGGCGACATCATCGACCTGTGGTGGATGGCGCACCGCCGTGCCAACTGGCGTGCCTCGCACAGCGAGGTGATCCAGGCACTGCATGCGCTGCGCCGCGCCGGCACCGAGATCATCTACATCCCCGGCAACCACGATGCCTCGCTGCGCCATGTGTGCGGGCTGATGCTGCCGGCCATGCAGGTGCGCCGCCGTGCCATCCACGTGACCGCCGACGGACGCCGACTGCTGGTGGCGCACGGCGATGACTACGACGGCGTGACCCACTTCGGTGGCCTGCAGGAGCGCTTCGGCGACTGGCTGTACTACCGCATCCTCACCGGCAACCAGGCGTTGAACGCGGTGCGGCGCCGGCTGGGCATGCGCTACTGGTCGCTGTCCGAATTCCTGAAGAAGCGCAGCGGCGCCGCCGAGCGCTACATCGAACGCTTCGTCCAGGCCGGCCTGGATGACGTGCGCCGGCGCGGGCTGGACGGCATCATCTGCGGCCACATCCACCGCGCGGCGCTGGTCGAGCGCGATGGGCTGGTCTATGCGAACGACGGCGACTGGGTGGAAAGCCTGACCGCGCTGGCCGAGGACCACGACGGCGCGCTGCGCCTGCTGGACCACCACGGGCAGACATTGGTGGAGCTGCCCGGCGCGCGGATGTCGCAGGCGGCGTAGCACCTGCTTTCTGTAGCGCCGAGCCCATGCTCGGCTTGCTCTTGTAGAGTCGAGCGTTGCTCGACTGACGCGCGCAGCGCGGGTGGATCCACAAGCAGTCGACTGACAGTCGTCTCTACCTGGCCAGAACCCCACAAACGCCAGGCCATCGCGTTAGCATCAGCCGATGGACTCGTTGACCCAGATCGTTCTCGGTGGCGCCGTCGCTGCCGCCATCGCTCCGCCCGGCCATCGCCGTGCGGCCCTGCTGGCCGGTGCCGCACTCGGCACGCTGCCCGACCTCGATGCGCTGTGGCTCGGCTTCGCTGCCGCCGACCCGGTGGCCAACATGGTCGACCACCGCAGCTTCAGCCATTCGCTGCTGGTGCTGCCGTGGGTGGCCGCGCTGATCTGGTGGCTGCTCAAGCGCTTCGGCAACGGCCGCGTGGCGCAGTCACCGCTGCGCTGGTTCTGGGCCATCCAGCTGGCCCTGGTCACCCATCCGCTGCTGGATGCGTTCACCGTCTACGGCACCCAGCTGTGGTGGCCGCTGCGGCCGCATCCGACGATGGGTTCCAGCGTCTTCATCATCGACCCGGCCTACACCGTGTGGCTGCTGCTGGGCTGCGTGGTGGCCTGGTTCGCGCGCGCACGGCCCTGGGCGGGCAAGGTGCTGGGTGTCTCGCTGCTGGTCAGCACGGCCTACCTGGGCTGGGGCCTGGTGGCCAAGGCCCAGGTCGACCGCGCCGCGCAGCAGAGCCTGGCCGCAATGGGCCTGGGCGATGCGCCGCGGTTCTCGGTGCCGATGCCGTTCAACACCCTGCTGTGGCGGGTGGTGGCGATGACGCCCAGCGGCTACGTGGTGGGCGACCGTTCGCTGGTGGCCGACCAGGGCCCGATGCGGTTTGAAGGCCATCCGTCCAACGTGCAGGCGCTGCGCGAAGCGTCCGCGATTCCGGCCGTGCAGCGGCTGCAGTGGTTCAACCGCGGCTTCATGCGCGCGCAGGTGGTGGACAACCAGCTGGTGCTGAGCGACCTGCGCATGGGCCTGGAGCCGGACTACACCTTCAACTTCGCGGTGGCCGAGCAGGTGGACGGGCAGTGGCGGGCGATCGTGCCGCAGCAGCAGCGCATGGATTACAGCAGCCCGGCCGCACGCGCCGATGCCGGGCACCGGCTGGCGGCGATGTGGCAGCGGATCTGGCAGGCGCCGCCGGCGGCGACCCTGCACATCGACCCGTGAACCCGCGCACCGCGCGGGCGGTCCCTCAATACACCGTCGCGCGGCCCTGCACGAAGGAATAGAAGAACACCGCGTTCGGGTCGTTCTGCACCAGTCGGAATTCGCGGCGCATGCCCTCCACGGTTTCCTCGTCCACGGCGCCGGCCTGCAGCAGCTGGTCGGCGGCCGACAGCAGCAGCTGTTCCCAGAACGCGATCATCGTCTTGCGGCGTGCCGGTTCGCGGTTGTCCAGGTGGATGGTCTTGATCTCGGTGTGCACGTCGCGGAAGCCACCGGCCAGCAGCAGGTTGCCGAGCTTGGCGCCGACGAACGGGTCGCCGCCGTGGTCGTGCTGGAAATCGTTGAAGGCCATCCAGTAGCGCCAGATGT
Organism: Stenotrophomonas sp. STEN087; assembly: GCF_056759115.1. NCBI lineage: Bacteria > Pseudomonadati > Pseudomonadota > Gammaproteobacteria > Lysobacterales > Lysobacteraceae > Stenotrophomonas > Stenotrophomonas sp. STEN087. Next base: position 67,598 of record NZ_JBRRCR010000007.1, read on the forward strand.
GCGGCGAATACGGATCCAGCAGGAACGAGGCATTCATCACTTCGGTGATGTAGACCGGCGAGCCCGGGGCCAGCACGCGGCGTACTTCGCTGAGCACGCGCGCAGGGGAGGGCACGTGTTCCAGCACCCAGCACAGGAAGGCCGAATCGAAGCTACGGGCCTCGAACGGCAGTTCGCCGGCATCGGCCTGCTGCAGGGTGTAGCGGTCGCTGCACCACGGCGTGCGCGCCAGGTTCTCACGCGCGGTGGCCAGCTGCGCCTCGCTCAGGTCCACGCCGGTGACGTGCAGCTCGGGGAAGCGGCGCAGCAGGATTTCGGTCTGCGCACCGACGCCGCTGCCGACTTCCAGCAGGTGGCGCGCACCGGTGTAGTCGATCTGGCCGAAGATGCTCGATTCCAGCAGGCGCGCCTGGGTCATCAGGCGCTGCTGTTCGGTGCCGGAAAAACCGTGCAGGTAGGTCGGGGAAGAGATCGGCGGCGTCATGGTCGTGGCATCAGGCAGCGGAGGGCATCGCCGGTTCCCCGGCAATCAGGCGGTCGAAATACTCGGTGGTCAGCGCGATCTGGCTGGCCGGGTCTTCGGCACGGTTGACCACCGCGCGGAAGGCGGCGTTCTCCGGCCGGTCCTTGGCGTACCAGCCCAGGTGCTTGCGGGCGATGCGCACGCCCTGCGGCTCACCGTAGAACGCGTGCAGCGCATGCAGGTGGCCTAGCAGGATGTCGCGCACTTCCTCCAGCGAGGGCGGCGGCAGTTCCTGTCCGGTGGCCAGGTAGTGCGCCACTTCGCGGAAGATCCACGGCCGGCCCTGTGCGGAACGGCCGATCATCACCGCGTCCACGCCGGTCTGCTGCAGCACATGGGCGGCCTTCTGCGGCGAATCGATATCGCCGTTGGCGATGACCGGGATGCGCAGCGCGGCCTTGATCTCGCCGATGGTGCCGTACTCGGCCTGGCCGGTGTAATGCTGGTCGCGGGTGCGGCCGTGCACGGCCAGCGCGGCGATGCCGCTGTGCTCGGCGATGCGCGCGATCACCGGCCCGTTGCGATGGTCGCAGTCCCAGCCGGTGCGGATCTTCAGGGTGACCGGCACGTCCACCGCGTTGACCACGGCTTCGAGGATGCGCGCCACCAGCAGTTCATCGCGCATCAGCGCCGAGCCGGCCCAGGCGTTGCACACCTTCTTGGCCGGGCAGCCCATGTTGATGTCGATGATCTGCGCGCCGTGGTCGACGTTGTAGCGCGCCGCCTCGGCCAGCTGCTGCGGCTCGGTGCCGGCAATCTGCACGCTGATCGGCGCCGGTTCGCCCTCGTGGTCCATGCGGTGGATCGACTTGCGCGTGGTCCAGAAGCGCGGGTCGCTGATGGTCATTTCCGAGGCGGCCAGACCCGCGCCCAGCCGTTTGCACAGCAGGCGGAAGGGCTTGTCGGTGACGCCGGCCATGGGGGCCAGCACGACGTTGGGGGCAATGGTGTACGGGCCGATCTGCATGTGCCCATTGTAGGCCGCAGGACCCGCCGCCGCGCCGCCAAGGGCGGCCCTGTTCAGGCCAATCCGGACCGACCTCATGCCACACCGGCATCAGCAGATGCTTGATGGTCGCTTCCGCCGCCCCCACGGCCCGGTCATGGTGGGCGGCTGGGTCATGGGGGAAGGCCCATCCACGCATGGCGTGGATCTACTGGCCGGAGCCTCCATTCACGCATGGCGCGGCCCACGCACCCGGTAGATCCACGCCATGCGTGGATGGGGCGTGTCGCCGGACACAAAAAACCCCGGTCGTTCGCACGACCGGGGTTTTCATCCACGCATGGCGTGGCTTTATTTCATTTCAGCGTCGGCCGGGGTGAAGCGCGGCATCGCCGCAGCGGCGCCTTCCTTCTCGGTGGAACGGCCGGCGAACTGGTTGGCGAAGCGCACGTGGCGGGTGAACGGCGCGTCCGGCACCTGGGCGATCGAGGCCGCCAGCGCACCGTTGAAGGCATCACCGGCACCGGTGGTGTCGATCGCCTGCACCTGCTCGGCGCCCACGCGGTAGTACGGCTGGGTGTCGCCACGCAGGTTCTCGTCGGCGTGCGAAACGAACACGCCCACCGCACCCAGGGTCACCACCACGGTGCCGTTGCCGACCAGTTTGCGGCACAACGCGTGCAGGCTGGCGCCATCCAGCGCGGCCACGTCGTCGGCATCCACGCGCTCACCCACATGGCGGCCGAGCAGCGAAGCAAACTCGGTCTCGTTCGGGGTCAGCACATCGGCCAGCTTCAGCAGGCCGATGCTGGACGGGGCGTCGGCCGGTGCGGCGTTCAGCACGGTGGTGACACCGGCTTCGCGCGCCGCAGCCAGCGCGGCTTCGATGGTCTGCACCGGCGATTCCAGCTGCACCAGCACCACCTTGGCACCGGCCAGCAGCGCCTGCTGCTGTTCCAGGAACGCGGTGCTCAGCGCGGCGTTGGCGCCGGGGCCGATGACGATGGTGTTGCGGCCACGGGCATCGACGTAGATGCCGGCGGTGCCGGTCGGCTCGCTGCTGGCCTCGGCGATCAGCGCGAAGCCATCCTGCGCGGCCAGGTCACGCGCCGTGGCGCCACCGACGTCATCGCCGAGCGCGCACACGAACGTGGTGTCGGCGCCGGCCCGGCAGGCGGCCACGGCCTGGTTGAAGCCCTTGCCACCCGGGCCGGTGCTGTAGCGGCCGGCAATGGTCGCGCCCGGCGCCGGCAGCGCTTCGCACCGCCACACGTGATCGACATTGAAGGAACCGACGACAACGACACTGCTGCTCATAGGGGATTTCTTCTCAAACAAGGGTTCAACTGAAGTGCGTCAGCACGCCGGCGATGGTCGCCGTCATGAAGGTGGCGATGGTACCGCCCAGCACCGCGCGCAGGCCGAACTTGGCCAGGTCATGGCGACGTTCCGGGGCCAGGCCGCCGATGCCGCCGATCTGGATGGCGATCGAGCTGAAGTTGGCGAAGCCGCACAGGGCGTAGGTCGCGATCAGGCGGCCTTCGTCGGACAGCGACACGCCGGCGATCTGGCCGTTCACGATCTGCGACAGCTCGGTGTAGGCCACGAACTCGTTGATGACGACCTTCTGGCCGATCAGCGAGCCGACGGTGGTGGCATCGGCCCACGGGGTGCCGATGACCCAGGCGATCGGGGCCAGCACGTAACCGAAGATGGTCGACAGGTTGGTCGGCTTGCCGATCGCGGCAGCCAGGCCGGTGACATCCCCGATCCAGGTCAGCGGGGCGTTCAGCAGGGCGATCAGGGCGATGAAGGCCAGCAGCATCGCACCGATGTTCAGCGCCAGCTTCAGGCCGTCGCCGGCGCCGGCCGCAGCCGCGTCGATGATGTTGCTGGAGGTCTTCTCGACTTCCATCTTCACCGTGCCGCGGGTCAGCGGGGTGCCGGTCTCCGGGATCAGCAGCTTGGCCACGACCAGGGTGGCCGGGGCCGCCATGATGCTGGCCGCCAGCAGATGCTTGGCGTAGAAGGCCTGCTGCGCCGGGTCACCGCCGCCGAGCATGCCCACGTAGGCCGCCAGCACGCCGCCGGCGATGTGCGCCATGCCGCCGATCATCATGGTCAGCAGCTCGGACTGGGTCATCTTCGCGATGTACGGGCGCACGGTCAGCGGCGCCTCGGTCTGGCCGATGAAGACGCTGGCGCAGACGCTGGTGGTTTCCGCACCGGACACGCGCATCACCTTGGTGATCGACCACGCCATCACGCGGACGATGCCCTGCATGACGTTCAGGTGGTACATCACGCCCATCAGCGCCGAGAAGAAGATGATGGTCGGCAGCACCTGGAAGGCGAAGATGAAGCCGTAGTTCTGGGTGTCCATCAACGAGCCGAAAATGAAGCCCGAGCCCTCGTTGACGAAGCTGAGGATCTTGACGAAGCCCTTGCCCAGGGCATCGAACACGTCACGCCCGCCCGGTACCAGGATCACCAGCGCCGCGAAGGCGATCTGCAGGGTGATGCCGGTGATGACCAGCTTCCAGTCCACCGCGCGCTTGTTGTTGGAAAACAGCCAGGTGATGCCGATCAGCACCGCCAACCCGAAAAGGCCGAAGCCGATCCTGCCCAAACCTTCGACCATGAGAGCTCCCCCCGGGGGCGCGCGAAAAACGGGAAGCCTAGTGCAGGGCCGGGGCTGGGGCAAGGAAAAGCGGCGTGCGCGGGCCCATCGGCACCGATCAGGCCAGCAACGGCAAGGGCTTGCCGCCGACGGGGGCGGGTAGAATGGGGCTCGATCCCGGCCCGTATGCGGGCCTGCAACAGGAGAATCGCATGCTCTACCGTCGCCTTGGCTCCACCGGCCTGCCGGTGTCCGCCCTGTCCTTCGGCGCCTGGGTGACCTTCGGCGACCAGGTGCCGCGTGACGAGGCCCGCAACCTGGTGGCCGCCGCCTGGGATCACGGCATCAACTTCTTCGACAACGCCGAGGGCTATGCCAACGGCCGCGCCGAGCAGGTGATGGGCGACGTGATCGCCGACCTGCGCCTGCCGCGCGACGGCTACTGCGTGTCCAGCAAGGTGTTCTTCGGCAGTGCCAAGGACCCGCGCCCGACCCAGCGCGGCCTGTCACGCAAGCATGTGACCGACGCCTGCCATGCCGCGCTCAGGCGCCTGCGGGTGGACTATCTGGACCTTTATTACTGCCACCGCCCGGATCCGGACGCGCCGATCGCCGAGACCGTGCATGCCATGGACACCCTGGTCCGGCAGGGCAAGGTGCTGTACTGGGGCACCTCGGAGTGGTCGGCCACGCAGATCGAGGAGGCGGTGGACATCGCCGCCCGCCACAACTGGCAGGCACCGTCGATGGAACAGCCGCAGTACAACCTGCTGCACCGCGAGCGGGTGGAAGTGGAGTACGCCCCGCTGTACGCCAGCGCCGGGCTGGGCACCACCATCTTCTCGCCGCTGGCCTCGGGCCTGCTGAGCGGCAAGTACGACCAGGGCATTCCCGCCGATGCACGGCTGGGCCGCGAGGGCATGGGCTGGCTGCAGGACCTGGTGCTGGGCCAGAACGCTGCCGTGCGCCTGGCCCAGGTGCGCCGCTTCAGCGAGGTTGCCGCCGAGCTCGGCCATGCCCCGGCCAGCCTGGCCATCGCCTGGTGCCTGCGCAACCCGAATGTCTCCAGCGTGATCCTCGGCGCCAGCCGGGTCAGCCAGCTGCTGCAGAACCTGCAGGCGCTGGACGTGCTGCAGCAGGTGGACGATGCCGGCTGGGCGCGGGTGGAATCGGCCTTCGCCTGAGGGCTTCGCGGCGCGGTGCGGCCCCCGATCCGCGCCTTCCATTGATGCGATCTATCGAAATTGAGAAATCGATCATAAATCTCATCAATGGAATTGAGAATGGTTGTTGATTGTTAACTGAGAATCATTATCATCTAACTCGTCCCTCGCACGAGTCCAGATGCTCATGAATGCTCAACCTGTACTGCTGCGCCCCGAAACGCTGACCCTGCGCGACCGCCCGGTGCGTGTCGTTCCGCCGGAAGAAGTGACCGACAGCGAAGCCCTGCTGAAGGGCCGCCGCGAAATCCTGATCCAGCACGGCGACCGTTTCTACCGGCTGCGCCACACCAGCAACGACAAGCTGATCCTGACCAAGTAACGCGGTCTGGTCGCCCGCCTCCCTCCCTCCCTCCTGCCGGCAGCGCTGGCAGGGTGGGCGACCCGTCCGCTCCCGCTCTCTCCCCCTCGGCTGTCCGTGCACGCCTGGCGTGCCGGTGGCCGGGGGCTCCCCCTCTGCCTGGTCAGGCCCTTGCCGATGACCTGTTGCCTCGCCGCGCGTCCAAGCGACGCGTACGCCACCGGTCCGACCCTGTCGGCCACTCCTGCCGTGTCCTGGTGAATCCCATGAGCCGAGCCCTGTCCGCCCGTCGCCTGTCGTCCTTCCTGCCGCACCACGCGCTGCAGGCCTGGCCCACGCCGGCGCAGCTGGCTGCGCTGGGCACCGTGCTGTGCCTGTACCACGCAGACAGCAGCGAGCTGGGCGGCTGGCGCCAGGCCGTGTCGGTGCATGCCTGCCAGGGCGTGGACAGCGAAGGCCTGCGCGAAAGCCTGTGCTTCCTCGATGGCCGCGGCCGCTGCGTGTGGCGCCTGTACCTGCTGCCCGACAGCGATTTCCTCGCCTGGGACCGGCTGGTGGCGTCGCTGCCGCCGGGCCCGGAACACGACGCCGAAGGCAGTGTCGGCGAGCGCCTGTGGCGGCGCCTGGCCGGCCACTTGGGTGGCCAGCGCTGGCGCCTGTGCGCGCTGCGCCTGCATGCCGCCGACGACGGCAGCACCCTGGCCGCCAGCCTGTCCACGCTGTCCTCGCTGGGGGCGGCCACCGCGCGCCGCATCGCCCGCCTGGAAGGTGCCGAGGGCGAACTCTCCATTGATGACTGCTGCTGCGCCGACGCCGCCCGCCGGCCCGCGCCGCGCCTCACCGGCGACCTGCCGCTGGTGCACCTCTGAACCCGGTTTGATGGAACCCTGATGGATCGATTGCGGCCACGGATGGCCACCCATCGGACCTGACACTCCCCAAGGAACTCCCTGATGAAGTCGCACGCCGCCAGCGTGATGCTGCTGTTTGTCGTGGCCGGTACCGCCAGCGCCCAGCCCACCGATATCGCCCGTGACCACGCCAGCATTCTGGCCATGCAGGGCGAATACACCGTGGATTTCGCCTTCGATGAAACCGTGCTGCTGAAGCCGGGCTACGAGCGCGCGCCGGCCATGCGCAGTGCCGGCAACGAAGTGGTGATCGTGGTCGAGGACAGCCCGCAGCGCATCGTGCTTCAGCACCTGCTGGTGGACGCCAAGAGCGGCCACGTCACCAAGCACTGGCGGCAGGACTGGGTGTATGAAGCGCGCAACCGCTTCGAGTTCAGCGCCGACCAGACCTGGCAGGTGCGCACGATTCCCGCGGCCATCAACCAGGGCGCGTGGACCCAGTGCGTCTACGAAGTGAGTGACGCGCCGCGCTACTGCGGCACCGGCACCTGGACCTACGACAACAACGTGCCGACCTGGACCAGCGACATCAGCTGGCGCCCGTTGCCGCGCCGCGAATACACCAAGCGCAGCGACTACAACGCGCTGGCCGTGGTCAACCGCCACACGCTCACCCCGAACGGCTGGACCCACGAGCAGTTCAACACCAAGGTGCAGCGCAACGCCGACGGCAGCCAGGTCGAAATCGCCCGCGAGTTCGGGTTCAACGACTACCTGCGGACCACCGAGGTCGACTTCAGCCCGGCGCGCGACTACTGGAAGGCCACCGCCGGCTACTGGGCGAAGGTGCGCCAGCGCTGGGACGGCTTCCTGACCCAGGCCCCGGGCGTGCACCTGAAGACCAAGCTCGATGGCATGGCGATGATCATCCCGCTGTTCACCCAGGCCGACGATATCCAGTCGGGCAAGAAGGTGAAGGACGCGCAGATCGACGCCGTGTTCGCCGAATTCGTGGAAAAGGCCCGGTAACGCCGGGCCGCAGGAAGCGGGCGTCCGTAGATCCACGCCACGCGTGGATGGCCCTTACTCCTTGAACATCAAAAACGCCGCCAGCACGATCAACCCGAACGCGGCGTAGTGGTTCCACTTCAGCGGCTGGCCCAGGTAGAACGCGGAGAACACCGCGAACACCACCAGGGTGATCACTTCCTGCATGCCCTTCAGCTGCGGCGCCGAATACACCGCGCTGCCCAGGCGGTTGCCGGGTACCTGCAGGCAGTACTCGAAGAAGGCGATGCCCCAGCTGACCATGATGACCATCATCAACGGCGCGCTCTTGTATTTGAGGTGGCCGTACCAGGCGAAGGTCATGAAGATGTTGCTGCCAAGCAGCAGCAACACCGGGTACAGGTAAGCAGCGAACGACGTGCCGGGCATCCGGGCGATCTCATCGGGTGGGGCGCGCAGCATACCGCCGGCCCCACCCGTCGCGTGTCACGGCCGCGTCAGGCCTCGCGCAGGGCCAGCGCCGGCGGCGTGTGCAGGATCGCCCGCGTGCCCCACCAGCCGGCCAGCAGGCTCAGGCCGATGCCCACCAGCCCGCCCAGCAGCAGGCCCGGCCACGGCGGCAGCAGCGGCAGCTCGAACACCTTCTGCGATACCGCCACGCCGATGCCGGCCGCCGCACCCACGGCCAGCAGCGCGGCCAGCGCACCCAGCGCGCCGAACTCCACCAGCACCGCACCGCGCAGCTGGCGCCGGGTGGCACCCAGCGTGCGCAGCACCGCGCTGTCGTAGCGGCGCTCGCCGGCGGTGGCCTGCAGTGCGGCCAGCAGCACCAGCACGCCGGCCAGCAGGCTGAACACCATCACCAGCTGCACCGCCTGCGCAACGCGGTTCATCACCTCGCGCACCTGCGAGATCACCGCATCGACATCCAGCAGCGACAGGTTCGGCTGATCGCGCACCAGCGCACCCAGGCCCGCGGCCTTGCCGGCCGGCAGATGGAACGCCGACAGCAGGTTGTGCGGCGTATCACCCACCGCGTTGGGGTTGAGCAGCACGAAGAAGTTCGGGCGGAAGGTGTTCCAGTCCGCCTTGCGCACGCTGGTGACGGTGAACTCGCGTTCCTGCTCGCCCACGGCAATGGTGATGCGGTCGCCCAGGTGCGCGCCGTAGCGCTTGGCCCAGCCGGTTTCCACCGAGGCCTCCGGGGCGGTGCTGTCGGCCTTCCAGAACGTGCCTTCAAGCAGCGTGTTGGCCGGCGGGAAGGTGCTGCGCCAGCTGAAGTTCAACGGCCGGTTCTCGTCATCGTCGTCGCGCTGGCCTTCGCCCTGCGGCGGCTGGCCGTTCTGCTCCGGCGTACGGTCCACGCGCAGCGGCGGCTTGCCGTTGATCGCGATCAGGCGGCCGGTGGCCATCGGTTCGACGCTGGCATCGGCCGCGCCCAGCCCCTGCAGCGCGGCCAGCACGCTGTCGCGCTGCTCGGGCTGGATGTTGATCAGGAAGTAGTTGGGCGTGTTCTCCGGCAGGCGCTCTCGCCATTGCTGCAGCAGGCCGGGTCCGGTCACCGCCAGCAGCAGCAGCGCGCACAGCGACAGCGACAGGCCCACCAGCTGCATCACCGCCAGCAGCCGCCGCCGGGTCAGCGCGGCCAGGCCCAGCCGCCAGTTGCCATGCAGGCGGTGCTGCAGGCCGCGCAGCAGCTGCAGCAGGCCGAAGCCGACCACGCCGGCGGCCAGCGCCAGCGCGGCCAGGCCGCCCAGTACCCACAGCGCCAGCTTCAGGTCACCGGTGACCTGCACCGCCAGCACCAGGCTGGCCGCCAGCGCAGCCACGTAGGCCAGCAGCGAGGCCGGCGGCAGGGCGGCGAAGGAGCGGTTGAGCACGCGCATCGGCGGCACCCCGCGCAGGCGCAGCAGCGGCGGCAGGCCGAAACCGAACAGCAGCAGCAGGCCGATGCCCGCACCGGTCAGCGCGGGGGTAGCCTCGGGCAGCGGCAGGCGCTGCGGCACCAGGCTGCCCAGCACGTGCACCAGGCCTTCCTGCGCGGCCATGCCCAGGCCGATGCCGAGCGCGCAGGCCGGCACCGCCAGCATCAGCAGCTGCAGCGCCAGGCCAGTGAGGATGTCGCGCTGGCGCGCACCGATGCAGCGCAGGATCGCCACCTGGTCGATGCGGCGCAGGGCGAAGCGGTTGGCCGCCAGCGCGGTGGCCACGCCGGCCAGCAGCACCGCCAGCAGCGCGCTCAGGCCGAGAAAGCGGCCGGCCAGATCAAACGCCTGGCGCACGCCGCGCTGCGTGTCGTCCACGCTCAGCAGGCGCATGCCCTTCACCTGCGGCAGCAGCCATTGCCGGTACGCGGCCACCTGGTCGGGTGCGCCGGCCACCATCAGCCGGTAATTGATGCGGCTGCCCGGCCCGAGCAGGCCGGTGCCATCCACGTCGGCGCGGTTGACCAGCAGGGTGGGGGAGAGCGTCAGCAGGTCGCCGCCGCTGTCCGGCTCGGCCTCGATGATGCCGGCCACGCGCAGCGTGCCCGCACCGAACTCGAGCGCATCCCCGACCTTCAGGCCCAGCGCCTGCAGCAGGCGCGGGTCGGCATAGGTCTGGCCCTGCGGCGGCATGCCGGCATCGGCGATCAGCGCGCCGCCCGGCGTCGCCCGCACCCGCAGCGTGCCGCGCAGCGGGTAGCCGGCCTGCACCGCCTTGATGCTGGCCATCTGGCTGGCATCGCCGTTGAACAGCACGCTGCCGAAGCCGGCGATGCGGGTGTAGGCCAGCCCACGCCGCTGCGCTTCTTCGGCGAAGGCCGCAGGCGGATCGCTGCGCCCGGCCACGCCGAGGTCGCCGCCCAGCATCTCGGCCGCGCTGCCGGTCAGGGCCAGGTTGACCCGGTTCACCAGCGTGCCGACGGCGGTCATCACCGCCACGCCAAGTACCAGCGCGGCGAACACGGTCAGCAGGTCACCGGCCAGGGCTTCGCGGCGCAGCGCGCGCCAGGCGTGCCGCAGCAGGTTCATGCCTGCGCCCCGTACTCGACCGCCTGCAGGCGACCGTTGTCGATGCGGTGGATGTACTGGCAGCGCTGGGCCAGGCGCAGGTCGTGGGTGACCAGCACCAGGGTGGTGCCGCTGCCCGCATTGAGTTCGAACAGCAGGTCGCTGATGTGCTGGCCGGTGGCCTGGTCCAGCGACCCGGTGGGTTCATCGGCGAACAGGATGCGCGGGCGGGTGACGAAGGCACGGGCCAGGGCCACGCGCTGCTGCTCGCCGCCGGACAGCTGCCGCGGGTAGTGGCGGGCGCGGTGCGAGAGGCCCACCTGGGCCAGCACCTCATCGACCCGCGCGCGGTCCTCGCGGCCGGCCAGTTCCAGCGGCAGTGCGACGTTTTCGGCCGCCGTCAGCGCCGGCAGCAGGTGGAAGCTCTGGAACACGAAGCCCACTTCGCGTGCGCGCAGCTGCGCCCGGGCTTCCTCGTCCAGTGCGCCCAGCGCCTGCCCGGCCAGGGTGATGCCGCCGCGGCTGGGCAGATCCAGCCCGGCCAGCAGGCCGAGCAGGGTGGTCTTGCCGGAACCGGAGGCCCCGACAATCGCCACGCTGGTGCCTTCATGTACCGTGAGGGTGATGTTGTCCAGTATGTGGACTTCACCCTCCGGGCCATGCACGGATTTGCCGACCTGGTCGACGGCGATGGCGACGGACGCGCTGCGGGGGGACAGGCTGTCGATGAGGAGACTCCAATGCGCATTACAGGATGGAGCCGGCAAGCCGGCACGATGATGGTGCTGCTGCTAGGGTTGCTGCTGTGGTCCGGGCTGGCGTGTGCCAAAGGTCCGGCCGGCACGGTGCTGGTGGTCGGTGACAGCCTCAGTGCTGCCCACAATATCCCGGCCGACGCGGGCTGGGTCAGTCTGCTGGACAAGCGGGTCAGGCAGCAGTCGAAAATCCCGCCCCGCATCGTCAACGCCAGCATGAGCGGGGAAACCACCGCCGGCGCGCTGACCCGCCTGCCGGGCCTGCTGGCCAAGGAGAAGCCGACCGTCGTGGTCATCGCGCTGGGCGGCAACGATGCCCTGCGCGGGCTGACCCCGGCGCAGGTGCAGGGCAACCTCGAAAAGATGCTGCTGGCCAGCCGCGCCGCCGGCGCCAAGGTGCTGCTGCTGGGCATCGACGTGCCGCCCAACTACGGCCCGGCCTACCGCCAGCGCTTGGCGGCCGCCTACCGCGCGCTGGCCGACACGTACAAGGTGCCGCTGCTGCCGTTCCTGCTGGAGGGCGTGGCCCTGCAGCCGGGGCTGATGCAGGCCGACGGCCTGCACCCCACCGCGCAGGCGCAGCCGAAGGTGCTGGACAACGTCTGGCCGCTGCTCAAACCCCTGCTGTGAAACTTTTTTCGGTGTCTTGACGGAACTTCACATCGCGTCCACCGTCGATCGGGCATGTTTCACAAAGCTGAAGAAAGAGGTACTCACATGCGTCAGACGAAGGAGACTTCCGGCTTGGTGCTGGTGGTCGAGGACAACCGCAACATCTCCGAGATGATCGGCGAATACCTGGAAGGCCGTGGCTTCGAGGTGGACTATGCGCAGGATGGCCTGGACGGCTACCGTCTGGCCGCTGAAAACAGCTACGACGTGGTCGTGCTGGACCTGATGCTGCCGCGCCTGGATGGCATCGAAGTGTGCCGCCGCCTGCGCAACGATGCCCGCAAGTCGACGCCGGTGCTGATGCTGACCGCGCGCGACACGCTGGACGACAAGCTCACCGGCCTGGGGTTTGGTGCCGATGACTACCTGACCAAGCCGTTCGCCATCCAGGAACTGGAAGCCCGCCTGCGCGCGCTGATCCGCCGCGAACGTCGCCAGGTCGGTTCGGAAGTGCTCAAGGTCGCCGACCTCGTGCTCGATCCGGTCAGCATGCGGGCCACCCGCGCCGGTACCGAACTGCAGCTTTCGCCGATCGGCCTGCGCCTGCTGACCATCCTGATGCGGGAATCGCCCCGCGTGGTCACCCGCCAGGAAATCGAACGCGAGATCTGGGGCAACGGGCTGCCGGATTCGGACACCCTGCGCAGCCATCTGTACAACCTGCGCAAGATCATCGACAAGCCGTTCGACCGTCCGCTGCTGCACACCGTGCAGAGCGCCGGTTACCGCATCGCCGACATCGCCCAGCCCATGGCCTGAGCGGTGCCGGTACAGGAACAGGCCCGCCCCGGCTTCGGCCGGGTCGCGGGGCAGGGGACGGGCCGTCGGCCGCAGGGGTGGTCATCCACCGTGCACGTCGCCGGCACGGCGCGCTGCCTATAATCGCAGCGCTTCAACCGGGACCCCGCAATGCCGCACGGCCTGCCGCGCAAGATCCGTATCGCTTTCATCCTGCAGGCAGTGCTGGCCAGCGTAGGTATCCTGCTGGGCGCCTGGCTGGTCTCGCTGGTGATCAAGCACAGCCTGGTGGGCGCCGCCCTGCGCGAAGAGGCCGCCTACTACTGGACGCTGCACGAGGCCTCGCCCGCGCAGCCGCCGCCCAATACCCAGAACATCCGCGGTTACCTGCTCGAGCGCGGGGGCTCCAGCCTGTCGCTGCCGGCCAACCTGCGCACGCTGGAACCCGGTTTCCACGAACTGCCCGGCGATGACCAGCTGGTGCTGGTCGATGCCCGCCCGCAGGGCCGCCTGTACCTGGTGTTCCTGCGCTCGCGCGCGGAAATGCTGGCGTTCTGGTTCGGCATCGTGCCGGTGCTGTTGACCCTGCTGGCCGTCTACGGCGCCAGCTGGGTGACCTACCGCGCGTCCAAGCGCCTGGTGTCGCCGGTGAACTGGCTGGCGCGGCGCGTGTCGCGCTGGGACCCGGGCCACCCCGAGGCGGCCGACCTGGAGCCGGACAAGCTGCCGGCCGATATGCAGGGCGAGACCCGCCAGCTGGCGGCGGCGCTGCATTCACTGGCCAACCGGGTCACCGACCACGTCGCCCGCGAGCGCAACTTCACCCGCGATGCCAGCCACGAACTGCGCACGCCGTTGACCGTGATCCGCGTGGCCAGCGACATGGCGCTGGGCGATGAGACCCTGGAACCGCGCCTGCGCCGCAGCCTGCAGCGCATCCAGCGCGCCGGGCGGGACATGGAGGCGGTGATCGACGCGTTCCTGATCCTGGCCCGCGAGGCCGACATCGAGCCGCAGATCGAGCTGTTCGATGTCAACGACATCGTCCGCTACGAGGTGGACAACGCCAACGAACTGCTGGGCAACCGCCCGGTGGCGGTGCACCTGCACAGCGCCGGCCCGGTGCAGCTGCATGCGCCGCCGCGGGTGCTGCAGGTGGTGGTCAGCAACCTGGTGCGCAACGCCTGCAACTACACCGACGAAGGCCGCATCGACGTGCAGGTCGAGTCTGACCGGGTGGTGGTGCGTGATACCGGCATCGGCATGTCGGCCGAGGCGCTGGCCCGCGCGTTCGAGCCGTTCTACCGCGCCGAGCCGGATCGCCCGCAGGGCACCGGCCTGGGCCTGTCGATCGTGCGCCGGCTGTGCGACCGCTTCGGCTGGAAGGTCAGCCTCGCCAGCGAGCCCGGCAAGGGCACCGAAGCCACCGTCATTTTCCGCTGACCGGGGTCGGATCCCGTTGCAACGCAACGGGCTCTGACCCCATGCTGGATCGCCACGTAGTCGAGCACGGCTCGACTCCACAAGGGCGGTCTGCTCAGTTGCAGTTGACCTTCGGCGCCACGGCCTTGGTCCAGATCGCATAGCCGGCCGGGGTCATGTGCAGCATGTCCTCGCGGAACAGCTTCGCGTCCGGCTGGCCATCGGCGCCCAGCATCGGGGTGTAGATGTCGGTGTAGCCGGCGTTGGGCAGCTTGGCCAGGGCCGCCTTGATCATCGCATTGGCCTGGTTGATCGCCGGCAGCAGGTGCGCGCGCGACGGACTTGGCTTGATCGACAGGTATTCCACCTTGGTCTTCGGCAGGTCGCGGTGCACGCGCTGCACGAAGGCCACCACGTCATCGCGCACCTGGGTGGCGCTGCGGCCGCTGTTGAGATCGTTGTCGCCGGCGTAGAAGAACACCTTGCACGGCGCATAGGGCACCACGATCTGGTCGGCATACCAGGTGCTGTCGCGCACTTCCGAACCGCCGAAGCCACGGTTGAACACCGGCTGGCCCGGGAAGTCCTGGGCCAGGCTCTCCCAGAAGCGGATCGAGGAGCTGCCGATGAACTCGATGCCACCGCGCGGCGGCGGGTTGCCCTGGTCGGCCTTGAGGAAGCTGGCCATGTCGCCTTCCCAGGCCACGTTGGACACCTGGTCGGGCACGCGCGGTGCGGCCGGCGGGCTCAACGCCTGGGCCAGCGGGGCCAGGGTCAGCAATCCAAGCGACAGCAGACAGGTACGGGCGAGTGTCATCAGCGGCTCCAGCAAGGGCAGGGGACACCCATCATAGGAGTTCGCCGCCGTGCTGCGCTTGACCATGGCGGGTCGTTGGCCGGCCGCTGCGGGGTGCCGCTGCCGCCCTTGTGGCAAAATGGGGGCTGTCTGCCCATTCCTGTGCACCCATGATTGCCTGCCGTGCGTCTGAGCGGTCGCCGCGCCGCGCCCCTGTTGCTGGATATTTCCCCCGTGGCTGATCAGTTCGGCCACATGCCCCGCGGCCCGCGCCGCATCTTCCAGGCCGCCCGCTGGTCCTGGCAGGGCCTGCGCGCCGCCTGGCTGCACGAGTCCTCGTTCCGGCTGGAGGTCTACCTGCTGGTCGTGCTGGCCCCGCTGGCGCTGTGGCTGGGCCAGACCCCGGTCGAGCGCGCGCTGATGATCGGCTCGATGCTGCTGGTGCTGGCGATGGAACTGGCCAACTCGGCCATCGAAGCGGTGATCGAGCGCTACGGCGCCGAGATCCACGAGCTGGCTGGCCGCGCCAAGGACATGGGCTCGGCAGCGGTGTTCGTGCTGATGATGAACGTGCTGCTGTGCTGGGCACTGGTCGTGGTGCCCCACCTGCTGGCCGGCACGTACGCCTGAATCCCCATTCCCCCACTGTCCTGAAGAGTTTCCATGTCCTTTGAGTTTCTCGCCGACCCCAACGCCTGGGTAACCCTGTTTACCCTCAGCGCCCTGGAAATCGTGCTCGGCATCGACAACCTGGTGTTCATCTCCATCGCCGTCAGCAAGCTGCCGGAAGAGCGCCGCCCGTTCGCGCGCAAGCTCGGCATCGCCGTGGCCTGCATCACCCGCATCGGCCTGCTGGTATCGCTGGCCTACCTGGCGCACATGGCGGCGAACCTGTTCACCGTGGCCGGCATGGGCATCTCCATCCGCGACCTGGTGCTGATCGTCGGTGGCCTGTTCCTGATCATCAAGGGCTTCATGGAGATCAAGGAGCTGATCACCGGTGGCGAGGATGAAGACCCCAGCACCACCAAGGCCTCGGCCGTGTTCGGCTACGTCATCGCGCAGATCGCGGTCATCGACATCGTGTTCTCGCTGGACTCGGTGATCACCGCCGTCGGCATCGCTGACCACATCCCGGTGATGGTCGCCGCCATTCTGCTGTCGGTGCTGGTGATGCTGCTGGCCGCCAACCCGCTGGGCCGCTTCATCGATGCCAACCCGACGGTGAAGATGCTGGCCCTGGCCTTCATCCTGCTGATCGGTGCGGTGCTGATTCTGGACGGCCTGGACGTGCACGTGCCCAAGCCCTACATCTACGCCGCGATGGGCTTCTCGGTGCTGGTGGAATGGCTGAACCTGCTGATGCGCCGCCGCGCACGCGACCACCACGTGCCGGGCGCCGGCAACTGGTAAACGATCCATCCAGGACCCCCGGCACTGCCGGGGGTTCTGCGTTATGGGGGCCGCTGCGCTCGCCGGGCATGGCCCGGCGGAATCACGCCGCCACCTGTGAACCGGGGTCAACACTGTTTTCCCGCGGCGAGGCTTAATCGGCGACGGCAAAGCGCGCAGGCTACGCAGCTTCCCGTTTCCTCCCCACAGGAACCCCCATGAATTCCAGAGCCGCACTGCTGGCCCTCGCCGTCGGCGCCTTCGCCATCGGCACCACCGAGTTCGCCCCGATGGGCCTGTTGCCGGTCATCGCCGAGGGCGTGGGCGTGAGCATTCCTTCCGCCGGCATGCTGATCACCGCCTATGCCGTCGGGGTGATGCTGGGCGCACCGGTGATGACCCTGTTGATGGGGCGGTTCGGCAAGCGCACCGCGCTGATGCTGCTGATGTCGATCTTCGTGGTCGGCAACCTGCTGTCGGCGCTGGCGCCAAACTATGGCCTGCTGCTGCTGTCACGCCTGGTCACCAGCCTCAACCACGGTGCGTTCTTCGGCATCGGTGCCGTGGTCGCCGCCAGCCTGGTACCGAAGGAGAAGCAGGCGGCCGCCGTGGCCACCATGTTCATGGGCCTGACCATCGCCAACATCGGTGGCGTGCCGCTGGCCACCTGGGTCGGCCAGCAGCTGGGCTGGCGCCTGTCCTTCGCCGGCACGGCGGTGCTGGGCCTGGTTGCGATCACCACATTGGGCCTGGCCCTGCCGGCGTCGGCGCCGGATGCGCGCCCGGACGTGCGTCGCGAGATACGCGCGATCCTGCAGCCGCAGGTGCTGCTGGCGATGGCCACTACGGTGCTGGGTGCCGGTGCGATGTTCACCCTCTACACCTACGTGGCGCCGGTGCTGGGCGAACTGACGGGCGCGTCGAATGCATTCATTGCGATGTCGCTGGCGCTGATCGGCATCGGCTTCACCGTCGGCAACGGCATCGGTGGGCGCATGGCTGACTGGTCGCTGGATGGCGCCACGCGCATCCTGTTGGCCGTGCTGGCGGTGCTGATGTTCGTGCTGCCGCTGGCTTTCATGAGCCACGCCACGGCGGCGCTCGGTGTGCTGCTGTTCGGTGCGGCGACCTTTGCCCTGGTGCCGCCGCTGCAGATCCGGGTGATGCAGGTGGCCAGCGAGGCGCCGGGCCTGGCGTCGTCGATCAATGTCGGTGCGTTCAACCTAGGCAACGCGGTGGGTGCGGCGCTGGGTGGCGCGGTGATCAGTGCGGGCCTGGGGTATGCGGCGATTCCGGTGGCCGGTGGGTTGCTGGCGGTGTCGGGGTTGCTGCTGGCGTGGCTGGGACGGACGCGCGCGCCGGTGCCTGAGGCCTGTTGAACGGTGGGGGGGCCGGCAGGGCTTGCAGCCCTGCACCCGCAGAATCAACGTCAACGTCAACGTCAAAAGCGGTGCTGGTTTTCTGCTGGTTGGGCGGGGGGGGGGGGGGGGGGGGGGGGGGGCGGGGCCGCCCCCCACCGCCCCCCGGGGCGGGGCGGGCCCACCCCCACCGCCGCGCCGCCCCCGCCCC